>CANROR010000010.1 GCA_947632275.1 uncultured Bacilli bacterium
ATTTATACACCTCCTTAAATTTAAAAGATGTCAACCATTTATAATATCGCGACATCCTTTATTTTACGTAATTTTTTTATCACTTTTTTGATTTTTTAGTTGACAAAATTTAAATTAGATTAAATTTTTTATTAATTAAAATCCTCTAAATTACTTTATTTATCTCATTTTCCACAACAATTTTTATACTTCTTGCCTGAGCCACATGGACAAGGATCATTTCGACCTATTTTATTAACTCTTTTAGGTTGTTGCTTAACTTTTTCTTTACCATCATTAGCATGGCCTTCTAAAGTTTGCTTCCGTTCAATATTTTGTTTTACTTCGGCCCGAAGTAAGAATGTGGCAATATCACTATCAATTTTATCTAGCAAGTTATCAAACATTTCAAAGCCTTCCATGGTATAAGCTTGCACCGGATTTACTTGGGAATAACCACGAAGACCAATCCCTTCTTTTAAGTGTTCCATGGCACTCATATGTTCAACCCAGTTAGAATCAATAACCCGTAAAGAAATAGCTTTTTCAAATTCATTCATTAAAGAATCGGCAATCATTTTCTTTTCATAGTCTTTAATGATAACATCATAAAGATAATCTTTCATTTCTTGTTCTTTTAATTTTTCCACATCTTTATAATCAATATCATTAACAGTTCCTTTAAGAAAATTATTATTGACATATTCTAATATTTCTTTTTTATCATCTTCCGTCAAATAATTTTCAGGGGGTATATGGCTATTAACTAATGTATCTACCACATTTTTAAAAGTTTCTAAAATTCGGTCATGAATACTTTCTTCATCTAATATTTCATTCCGGCGAGCATAAATTATTTCTCTTTGTTCATTTAAAACGTTATCATAATCAAGCAAGCTTTTCCGAATATCATAGTTATTACCTTCAACTCTTTTTTGGGCCGTTTCAATACTTTTAGTTAAAGATTTACTCCGAATGGATTGATCGTCTGTTAAACCAACACTCATTAACATATTTTTAATTCTTTCGGTTCCAAATCTTTTCATTAAGTCATCTTCAAAGGAAACAAAGAATTGACTTTTCCCGGGATCGCCTTGCCGACCAGACCGACCACGCAATTGGTTATCAATCCGCCGAGATTCATGCCGTTCAGTCCCCATGACAAATAAACCACCAAGTTCTTTAACACCTTCGCCTAGTTTAATATCGGTTCCCCGACCAGCCATGTTAGTAGCTAAAGTGATAGCTCCTTTTTCACCGGCATGCGCAATAATTTCGGCTTCTCTTTCATGGTTCTTCGCATTTAATACTTCATGTTTTAAACCGGCTTTTTTAAGCATCGCACTTAGTTTTTCGTTGGCTTCTACCGAAATAGTCCCAATTAAAATTGGTTGCCCGGTTTCATGAATAGTTTTAATCGTATTAATAATCGCTTTATATTTCCCGGCTTCATTCGAATAAACTAAATCGGCTAAATCTTCCCGGATAACCGGTTTATTTGTTGGAATACAGATAACATACATGTTATAAATACTCCGAAATTCTTCTTCTTCGGTTTTGGCCGTCCCAGTCATCCCCGATAGTTTATTATACATCCGGAATAAATTTTGGAAGGTAATTGTCGCCATCGTTTTCGTTTCTGTATTAATGGTAACGCCTTCTTTAGCTTCAATTGCTTGGTGAAGCCCTTCGGAAAATTGGCGACCATGCATTAAACGACCCGTGAATTGGTCAACGATAATAATCGCATCATCTTGGACAACATAATCAATATCTTTTTTAAAACCATAATTGGCTTTTAATGCTTGATTTAAATGATGGACTAAAACTGTGTTATCTAAATCATAAAGGTTAGCAATATGCATAATACTTTCAACTTTTTTACTACCTTCTTCAGTTAAAGATACATTTTTCGTTTTTAAATCAATAGTATAATCTTCATCTTCTTTTAATCTTTTTACACACCGATCGGCATCAATATATAAATTGTTGGAATTAAACCGACCCCCACTGATAATTAAAGGTGTCCGGGCTTCATCAATTAAAATTGAGTCAACTTCATCGATAATACAGAAGTTAAGTGGTCTTTGCACCCTGTCTTCTTTGCGAACTACCATGTTATCTCTTAAATAATCAAAACCAATTTCATTATTCGTCGAATAAGTAATATCCGCATTATATGCTTCTTGTTTTTCTTTTGGTGACATTTCTCTTAAGTTAACGCCAACACTAACGCCTAAGGCATCATAAATCGGTTTCATCCATTCGGCATTCCGACTTGATAAGTATTCATTGGTCGTTACAACATGAACCCCTTTACCTTCCAAAGCATTTAAATAAGCCGGCATTGTTGTCGTTAAAGTTTTACCTTCACCGGTTTTCATTTCGGCAATATTACCATAATGAATGGCAAGTCCCCCTAAGATTTGAACATGGAAAGGTTTTTCCCCAATCGTTCTAGAAGCTGCTTCCCGACAAGCCGCAAAAGCCGGAACTAAAACGTCTTCAAGGGTTCCGCCATCGGCCAAAACTTTTTTAAACTCTTCCGTTTTATTTTTTAATTCTTCATCACTTAATTTTTGATATTCTTCTTCTAAAGCTTCAATCGCTTGCGCTTGTTTTTCAAAACGTGATAATTCTTTATACTCAGAATCTAATAATTTTCTTAAAAATCCCATAATGTCTTTCTCCTTATCAAAGTATATTGTAACACGTTTAGACCCAATTAGTAAATGCGAAAATTAGGCTTTAGAAAAAATTAATTTACCATATAAAAAATCAGGATTGCTCCTGACTATTTAACATTAATTATCCCTAAACTATCATCTTTTCTTTTATAAAGAACAGATACACATTCTTCATCAATATTTTTAAAGACAAAGAAATCATGATTTAATAGTTCCATTTGTAAAACCGCTTCTTCTTCATCCATCGGTTTCATTTCGACATTTTTTCTTTTCACAATTTTAACATCATCAAGTTCTTCTTCAGGAACTTCAAAATTAAAACTCATTTCAAATTTTTCTAAATCTTTATATTTATCATTAAGTCTCGTTTTATTTTTTCTTATTTGTCTTTCTAACTTATCAATTACTAAATCAATAGCCGCATATAAGTCTTGATCTCTTTCTTCGGCTCTTAAAGTAAAGCGACTCGTTGGAATCGTAACTTCAATAATTTGTTCATTATTTCTAATTCTAATTAATACCTTACCTTCAACGCCCTTAGTATTTGCAAAGTATTTATCTAAGCGTGCAATTTTTTCTTCAATATAATCCTTAATTGATTTTGTAACTGTAACTTTATCTCCGCGAATATTTAATTTCATATCATCATCTCCTATTAAAAGTATAACATTATTGCAAGAAAAAAACTACTAAATAGTAGTCATTTGACGTTCAATTACATCAACAGCTTGTAAGCCTTTAGAAGTTTCTACTAATTTGAAATCAACTGTACTACCTTCACTCAAAGTTTTGAAACCATCTTTCACAATTGCCGAATAATGAACAAAAATATCAGATAATTGGTCATTTTCAATGAAGCCATAACCTTTTTCGTTATTAAACCATTTTACCTTTCCGGTCAAACTAATCACTTCCTTCCTTCTTGTTTTAAATATAGCATAGAAACGGAAGCATTTTAAGTCCTATTCAACCGACAAAGTTCGACATTTTTTAATAAAGCACTTCTTAAGTTTAACATAAATTTAATAATTTGCAAACAAAATATTAATTTATTTCTTCCAGAAGATATGTTTCATCATTTTTAAAATGGTAACAGATGTTATTAGATTTAGATTCTAAGAGTTTAGCAAAGGTATCTAAATTCGGATTTAACCCAAAGAAAAAAATATCTCGTTTTTGTAATTTACTTTTTAAAACTTTTATTAAATCTTTTTCCGTTAATAAATCTTTTTCGATTAAATAAGTTTCTTTTTCTTTATACATATTTTGAAAACTAACAATTAAATAATTTTCATTATAATTAATAAAAGCATTTTTCTGATTAAATTTATATATTTTCATTTCATTAATAATATTAACTTTCCGATAGTTTAGGCTCGCAAAAACATTAGTTAAGATATCAATATCGACTTTAGTATAACTTGGATTAACAATAATTGTAATGGCATCACCAAAGATATTATTATTAAGTTTATTAACTTGTAAAAATTTTTGATAACTTTTACTAAATAATTTCGCATTGGCAATTTTGCCATTTTTCAAAGCTTTATTTAATACTTTATATTTATATATTTTGCTATTATTTTTGGCTTTTAATAAAATATAATCATCTACTAAATATAAAATGTTTTTACTTTTTTTCATCCGCTACCTCTTTTTATATTTTAATCTTGTCGTTTCTCCTCCACGAATATGTCTCGAATCAATATGTTCTTGCATAATTTCTTCAATTGATTTAGCTAAAGTACTATCAATATTTTTTAGTCTTTCGCTTAAATCTTTATGAACAGTACTTTTACTAACATTATAAACATTAGCAATCCCTCGAATCGTATCTTTCGTTTCTAACATATATTTTGCTTCGGAAACCACTCTTTTTGAAATTTCCTTTTCCATTTATTAAACAACCCCTTAATAAAACTTATTATTAAGAGGTTTATTTTATGATTTATTGTAAATCGTTTAAATTCATATTATAAAAGTCTTCAGGATCCATGGCAACGCCATTGTAATAGACTTCAAATAATAAGCAATTATTTTTTTCATTTTCTAAAGCATTGTCGCCACTTTTACCAACAACCGTCGAAGTGGAAATGGCATCATTTTCTTTAACATAAACTTCGCCTAGACTATAATAAACACTTTTTAAATTGTTATTATGGGTAATTTCGACCACATTACCTAAAATATCATCTTTGGAAACTTTTGTTACCGTTCCATCGGTTACGGCAAAAATTTCAAATTCTTCATCGCTTACATATAAAACGCCACTGTTTTGTAAATAGGTATTTTCATAGTAAACTAATGATTGTTGTTGTTTCTTTTCATCATCTTTCATATCGTAAAATGATTTACTGATACTGACATTTTCGGCCAAATAAGGTTTAACAATTACGGCCGTTGAAGGAGTTTCTGATACCACCGGAACTGTAATATCTTTCATTGCACTAACGGCCATATTGCCATATTCTTCACTTTCTTGAAGAGTTGCGCCCAAAAAGGCAATACTCACAAATAAAATGCCAACAATCGTGACATAAAGACTAGGTAAAACAAAACTTTTTAACTTTCTTTTTTTCATAATTCACCATCCTATTTAAAGTATGGCTCATTTTAAAAAAATTTATACATTTATTTCCTGTATAGTTATATTTTTATAATAATAGTTAAGAATATCTTCATAATTTTTCCCAAGTTTCGCCATTTCATTAGCTCCATATTGACTCATACCAACCCCATGCCCATAACCTTTAGTCGTTATGTTTACTTTATCACTTATTTCAATCGTAAAATCGGTCGACCTTAAACCTAACAAACTTCTTAACTTAGTTCCTTTAAATTCTTGATTATTAATTTTTAAAGAATTAATCCGTCCCGTGCTTGATTTTTGAATATCACTTATTACAATATTATCACAACTAATATTTAATTTTTGACAAAATTCTTCTTTCGTTAACGAAGTCGTTACTTCGAAATTTTTTAAAGATTTATCCCAACTTGAATCAACACTTGTAATATAATCACGCGCCTGGCCAAAAACTAAAGCCGAATCTTCCGTATAACCATTACTCATCGCAAAATAAAAAGCACAAATAACACTCCCATTATTAACCATTACTTGACCTTTAGTATCTAGTACCGCTTCTTTTACCTTATTATAATATTTATCAAAACCATCTTGCCATTTTGCCCGCATTTCTTCTTCCGTGATAAAAGATTGATTGGAAACATCGGCCACCAAATCATAATCTTTATTGGAAGTATTTATTTTATAAACAGCATAACTACGAGCCGCAATCGCTTGCGCTTTTAAAGCTTCCATAGCAAAAGAAGCCGGCATTTCCGCGGCTACTACCCCAATTATATAATTTTCTAATTCCAAATTACTTTTTTCGTTGGTTTCTTGATCTAAAAGCGTTACTTCGACATCTTTTTTCTCTTCTTCAACGACACTTTCTTTTTTGACACTTACTTTTACTGCAAAACAACTTAAAACAATTATCACAATTATTAAAATTTTATTTTGCATATTATTTTACCCTAATTAATTATATGAACCATTTTCGATTTTATTAATTTTTTCAATTCTTCTTAAATGTCTTTCTTCTTTAGCTTCTTCTGTTTCAATAAAAGTATCAACCATTTCAATTATTTCTTCATAAGCCATTTTATCCGACAAAGCTATGACATTAGCTCCATTGTGCATTCGGGCGAGATACGCTTCTTCTTTATTACTAACTTTAGCGCATCTTATTCCTTTTACTTTATTGGCCGCGATACTCATGCCAATACCTGTCCCACATAATAATATACCTAAAGCTTCATCCCTTAAAACTTTCTGACAGATATCATAGGCAAAATCCGGATAATCATCAAAATCATTATTTTCTAAAGTGGAACCTTCAACCATATAACCTTTACTTTTTAAATATTCTTTAACTTTATTTGTTAAATCAACCCCAGTATGATCACAACCAATATATATTTTCATTTTGGTCCTCCTATCAATATTATAAATTAAAAAAGAAAAGAAACAAAATATTTTGTTTCTCATTTGACATTTTTTATAATCCGACTCGATATGGATTACTATAACTACCATCTCCTCCTTTAAGCTTCACACTAGATGTGAGATAAAAACAAGGACGTATTCCATTTGCATTTAGATTTATGATACTATATCCCAGGATTCCGGTGTTACCAATATAATAGGCACTATCGCCATTCAGTGAAGAAGCGGAAATAGTCCATTCATTCAATCCCATACTTAGCCAAGAAGCATAACTGTAGTCTGAGGCATACATTAAGCCTATTTTATTTGGTATTTCTGATATTATTCCATTTAAACTCCAGGTATGGGTTGTTATTAACTTGTCTGTATCTATTTTTTTTGTATTTTTTAAATAATTCAAATATGTTGTATTTAAATTTGTTTTTCTTAATTCGCTTTCCGACCAGTCATTTACATTATTATCTTTGCTTGACCAATAATATCCACCGATTTTAGAATAATTTGCTTTATTTCCTTTATAATATCCATCTCCGCCATTGTAATCGTCACCAGCAGTATATGCTGCTGCAAATGCACCGGTTGTACCCAATTCAGTTGTCGTAGCATAATCATATTTAATTAATTTCATTTCATATTGACCATAATCTTCACTTTTTTCATCTTCGTTTTTAAATAATCCTATGATTCTATATAAATCAGAATCACCATTAGCACATGTTCCTGTTGTAGTTGAAGTCCCGTCTAAACATACATAATTATTTACATATTCATAATTATAACCCTCATAACGATACGAATCATCTTGGGCTCCTTTAGAACTAGACGAATCATGATAGTATAATGTTGATTCTAAATAATTACTTGCTGTAAAGCAGTTACTAACTTGTTGATTAATGCATTTAGCCGCTAATATTTCTATTTTAAATTCTTTTTGATTATTGGTATTAAATGCGCTTACCATACCATTACTATCTACTGCTTGGACTTTTATTGTATATGTATTTCCTTCAGTTATTCCTTCATTAAAAATATATCTATCCGTTAAGTATGGCGTTATGTTTTCATCTTTTTGGACACCATCTAAATAATATCTATATGCCTTTATAGTTCCTGTTCCATTTGTAGCACTCACATTTACTGTTATACTTGTCAGTGTAACACTCATTGATGTTATTGTTACAGTTGGATAAGTATAGTCAGCTGTTGTTCCAGTTCCGACTTCTGAATTCTTAGATCTTCGGCCATTGGCATCTTCTACATAGGCTCTTATGTTATATTCTTTACTTGGATCTAATCCGGTTAATGTTGTTGTTCCAGTTGTGGTCGTATTGGCAACCGCTCCACCAAAACTTGTTCCATCATTACTACTAAAGTAATATCTTGCAATATTCGCGGTTCCTTGCTTTGCTGTGACACTGACATCTAAACTATTCCATGTGGGATTACTTGTTGTTGGGGTTCCTATACTTGGATTTTCATATTTTATATTCCCTATTCCTTGTCTGCCATAGTTGTCAGTTACTTTTGCATATAAGGTTGGACTATCTTCTACTGGTACTGTAAAGGTATAAGTATTATTTGTTCCTTGGGCATAACTACTTCCTCCATTACTATATTCATATTTACTTATACTTTGATTTGTTCCATTTAGCTTACTTAGAGTGACACTGGCTATTACTCCTATACTTGTACCATTTACGGTGCCAAAATTTAAACTTACACTTGGGTCTACATAGGTTAGACTTGCTTGATTTGTATAATCATATTCATCTACTATTTGGACATATAATGTATTCGTCGTATTAATCATGTTTTCAAAGGTATGTTTAGTATTATTTTCTACTTCTGTCCAACTACTTCCATCACTACTATATTTATATCCTTTTATTTCCCCTGTTCCTTTATGCCCTGTTGCTACTACTTTAAAATTATTTGCTTCTCCTGCTTCTAAACTTATATCTACTGTTGCTTTTTCATACTTTTTAATTGTTGTACTGCCACTTACTGTATTTGATTCTCTTTTATTTTTATCTATGGCATAGACACTTACATTATAGGTTACATCTTTAATTGTATCTGGTGTATGATCAAATGTATAGGTTATGGCATTTCCTTCAATACTGGTTGGAGTTTTACATTCTCCTTCATTTACTTTAAAACAATAACTTTCAACATCAGCATCACCTTTGGTTACTTCCACTATTGCACTCACACTTTTATAAGTACTTGTAACATTTAAGGTACCTAAGCTTGGATTAGTATAACTGGTGATTACATGGTCGGTTGTATGTCCTTTAGCGTCTTCCGCATAAGCTTCTACTTTGATATTGCCTGTTTTAGGCATTTCAAAATTATATGTATTGCTTGAACTACTATTATATGATTCTCCATCATTTACTTTAAAATAATAAGTAGTAAATGGACGTGAGCCTTGGGTTACATTTAAGGTTGCTATTATACTTGTTCCATCTATTTTCGTTAACACTACATTTTGAGATGTTGGTTCTATATAACTTGTTGTTAAGGTTTCTTTATAAATATTACTTTCTTTATTATTACTATCTATTACTTTGACCCAGATTGGAAATTCCGTATCTGATGTTAGACTATCGAAAGTATAGGAATGGGTTGAATCAATACTTTCAAACTCTGTCCAGTTTTCTCCCCCATTCTTACTATACATGTATTTTGTTATGGTGCCTGTTCCTGGAGTTGCACTTACATCAAGTTTAATACTATCTTTTGTGATTGTTGGTGTTACATCAATATGAACATAATTATATTCGGATGTTGATATTGCTTGAACATATTCTTCTTTACTTTCTCTTCCAATGCTATCTTTTAATTTGATTTTAACATTATATTCTTGATTAGCTTCTAAGTCATTTATTACTTGGGTTTTACTTCCCACGAACCATTCTTGAACTACACTTCCATCTTTCTTTTCAACTTGATATGAATATTCACCTATAGGATTAGTACTTTCCTTTGTGTTAGTTGTTAAAGTTACACTATACCATGTATTGTCACTTACATCTACACTTTCTACTTCTGGATAGACATATTCTAAAGTACTTACTGGTTTTTCATAAGCTGTACTTTTTACATGATTACTATCTTCAACTTCGATCTTTAATTCATAACTACTTGTATCACTTAAGCCTTCATAGGTATATTCATTAGAAGCTATCGATGTAATTAATTCTCCATCTTTATAGTAATGATAGGTTGCGATTTCGCCATCTCGACCTATTGCATTTACAGTGGCTTTAATACTATATAAACCTCTTTCAAATGTTACACCATTTATTATTGGTCCCTTATATTCATTAGTTGTGACATTTGTTTGATACGTATTTGATTTCATTCCCGATTCATCTTCGACATAACTATAGATTGTATAGGTTGTATTAGGTTGTAATCCTTCAAAGGTATAACTCGGTTCTGTTGTTTCTTCATATCTTACAGTTTCGGCGCTCATTAAGGATATATCATTCGTTTGGGCTTTTTCATATCCATAGTAATATTTAACTACATTTTCTGTTCCCTTATTGACTGTTGGCGTAAATGTAATTGTATTATATGTTTTTTCTACTTCACTTGTTTTTACTTCTGGTAACGCATAACTCGGCATTTTTTCTGTTGTTATATATACTTGAGCATTTAACTTTTTTCCTGTATTATCATTTTGGTCTTTATCTTTAAAATTAACTAAAGTTACTTTTACTTGCCATTTTTGTTCGCTTTCAGGATTTGCATTTATATCATAATCGCTAGTTATTAAAAAAGTTTCATGTTTCTTTTTGGTTATATCATATCCACCTTCGACCTTTTTTAATCCCTTTATATTATCAACTGGATTATTATTAGGAGCTATTACTTCTAAAATTATTTCTGGTCTTTCTTCTTCTGTGGTATATTCAAAATCATTTTCTCCTATCACAAAGAATAAGTTATATCTAGCATTAGCGTTATTGGTATCGTCATTGGCTAGTAAATGTGCACTTAATTCTACACCATCACCTAAACTTTTACTATCTGGACCAAAGTTTTTTTGATTAGCATTTATAACTATATCACTATTGTCATGTTCTTCATCACTATTGTGTTCATCGTTCTTAGTATCATCAGTTACATCGATATCTTTTAGACTAAAGGTTAGGTTATCAACAGTTCCTGTTTTAACATTGGTAAGAGCAGAAGTTCCATCATTCATTTGAGCTTGAAAGTAGGCATAAGAAAAGCCAATGACTAACAAAAGAAAAGTTAATAGTACGACGAGCATATATTTCTTTTCAATTGGTGACATTTCTTTTAACTTATTCCAATTTTCTTTCATTATTACCTACTCCTATTATTATTGTTAGCTTTTCTCCTATTATAGGTACATTATACAGATATTGTGCTTTTAATTCAAGCAAAAATTTTTTCCTATACAAAAACAAGAGTTTCCTTAATTTTCTAAGTACAAACTCTTGTCTTTTTAAATTATATCTATTTTGTTTCTTTATCTAATCCAAATTTCCGATTAAATTTTTCGATATTACCTGTTTTTCTTGCCATACCTTGTTTGCCTGTATAAACAGGATGACATTCACTACAAATTTCTACATCAATTTTGTCTTTAGTAGATTTTGTTGTAAATGTGGCACCACATGCACAAGTAACAACGGCATCTTTCATTTCAGGATGGATATTTTTTTTCATAATTTCTCTCCTTCCGCCATGCTTAATTTTTAAGCATAGTTATTTCGTCTTAAGTATTATAACATACTTTTTTATTTGAGCAAGTAAATTTTAACTACTTTACTTAATAATTTTTAAAATATCATTGGCAATTTTCTGATGTGCTTGATAATTTAAATAGTAACTGGTGGGTTGTAAATAATAATTTTTATTTAAGGAAAGCGGTAATAAATCTAAATATTTAGTATTATAAGTTAAAGATAATTTTTGAATATTTTTATTAATTATTAACGTCGTATTTTTATCTAAATTATAGGCGGGATAAATACCTAGAATAATAATTGGTTTATCATAAAAAGTTCGAATAGTACTTAAAACATCTTTATAATTTAAGATAAACTGATTTATATATTCTTCATAATCGACTTTTCTAAGCGAAAGGTCGGCGAATTCATCTAAACCAATAGCAATAGTTAAAATATCAGCTTGTTCGATAACTTGTTTAATTGGTTTTCTCGTTTTTTTCCCAAGTTCATTTTTTTCTAACCAATAATCTAATTTTTCAATATCTAAATGCGAAAGACAAAATTCTTTATTAAAATCATTTAAATTATTTTTATTTTCATAGTAATCACTTAAATAATCATTAAAACTTATGCCGACGACATTATAAGGCGTCATCCCTAAACTAAAACCATCGCCTAGAGCGACTAAATTGATTTTAGATTTGTTTGAATGAAAATAAATTAAAAAAGTGATGATACTACCAATTACAATTATTAATAATAATTTATATCTTCTTTTCATATAACCCCCATGAAAAAAGTAGAGATGTTACTCTCTACATTATACTTCTTCAATCTCAATCTTAGCACCAACATCTGACAATTTGGTAATTATTCGCTCATATCCTCTTAGAATGTGGTCGGCATCATTAATAATAGTTGTGCCATCGGCAATTAAACCCGCGGTAACTAAAGCCGCCCCACTTCTTAAATCCGTTGCCGTCAGTTCGGCGCCATGTAATTTATTAGGGCCATAAAAGATAGCGTGTTGTCTTTCATATTCGATTTTCGCTCCCATTTTTTGCAGATTTGGCACATGCCCCATGCGATTTTCAAAAATCGTTTCTTCAAATTGACTAACGCCTTCGGCTTGGGTTAAAAGGACACTCACCGGTTGACCTAAATCGGTTGGAAAACCCGGATAAACAACGGTTCTCACATTAACGGCTTTTAATTTATCACATTTATTTAATATTACTTGATGGCGATTTATTTTCATTTTCACGCCCATTTCTTTTAATTTATTTAAAACAACTTTTAAATGGTTCGGATTAACCCCATCAACAATTAAATTTTTACCAATCAAAGCGCCCATGATAATGTAGGTTCCAGCCTCAATCCGATCGGGAATTACATTAATGGTGGCGCCATTTAATTTTTTTACCCCCGTGATTTTTATCGTTTCGGTGCCGGCCCCTTTAATTTTGGCTCCCATTTTATTTAAAAACTTCGCAATGTTTTCGATTTCGACTTCCCGCGCCGCATTGTGGATAACTGTTTTCCCCGTGGCTAAAACGGCCGCGAATAAAATATTAATCGTGGCCCCAACGGAGGCAAAATCTAAGTAAATGTCGGCCCCCTTTAATTCTTTAGCTTCAATAATATATTTACTTTTTTTTCGTTTTACTTTTGCCCCTAGAGCTTCAAAACCTTTAAGATGTAAATCAATCGGCCGTGAACCAATATTACAGCCTCCAGGAAAATACATTTCCACTTTTTTAAAGCGACCTAGTAAAGCCCCCATGAAATAATAAGAAGCTCGGAGTTTATTACTTAAATTCTCGGTGATTAATTTATTTTGCGCTTCTTTCGCATTAATTATTAACGCATTTTTTTCATCGGTAACTTGAACGTTTAAAAGATTTAAAATTTCTAATAAAGCATCTTTATCCGAGATGTTAGGAACATTTTTAATAACACTTGTTCCCTCCGCGAGAATGGCGGCCGGAATTAAAGCTACCGCACTATTTTTAGCACCCCCGATTTTAATCGTCCCACTTAAAGTTTTATTTCCTTCAATGATAATTCTTTTCAAAGCAATCATCTCCTTTGGTTTTTATCTAATTTTACTATAGCGATTTTTTGATTAAGTGTCAAACTATTATTTAAACATATGGATAATTCCTAAAATTAAAAGTAAAGCAATACCCAAGATATTGGCAAGTTTTCCTAATTTATTAGAAGCGTATTTGCCAATTGTTAAGCCTAAATAGGTAAAAGATGCACTACAAATGGCAAAAATTAAACTAGCTAGTAAATATTTACTTGTAATGGCACTAAGACCGAGACCAACCGAAAAACTATCAATACTTACCGACAAAGCAATTAAAAATAACCCCCACAGTTTTAAATTAAACTCGACTTCTTCATCTTTAAAATAATGATAAGCAATATTAAAAGCTAAAATAATTAGAATAATACCTAAGATTTTATTGGTTGTTAAACTAAGTAAACTAATAATTGATTTACCAATAATATTACCTAAAAGGGGCATAAAAAAATGTAAAATTCCGACCATCAAAGGCAATAAATAAAGTTTATTTTTGGCGCTATTTAAAGCCCCTAAACTTAAACACAAAGAAAAAGTATCCATGGATAAGGATATACCTATAAGCAAAATGGATACTAATTCTTGCATAATATCACCTATAAAATTATATTAGGGGCAAGCTTTTTTATTAATAAAATTTATCAATTATTTTTTTGACTAAAAAAGTATATTCGACTTCATCTTTTTTATCTTCTTGAGCTTCTAAAAGGCAAAGGGGTGGAAATAATACACACCACCAGTTATCGCCGGTGCCTTTGCCTAAAGTTACGACTAACGATTCATAATTGCCGGCCGGATAAGTAACGCCATAATAGACTTTCTCCGGGAAATAATTACTTCCAAAATTTATTTTATAATCACTAGTATAATTTTTTATTTTATCTTCAATGGTTGGAATTAATTTTTGAATTTTTTGGCGAGTTACTTCTATAGACTTAGATGAAGTTAAAACTCCATTAATCACCGGTTCTATTTCTTCATTAATTTGCTTTTTTAAATTTTGATCTTCCGTGCTATTACTGTTTGCAATAATCCGGTAGCGAATGGATTCTTTTGGAATAACAACATTGTTACTGGTCTTAACTTGACTTAATAAAACTACGACAATGATAAATAAAATAATAATTATTTTTTTCAAAATTTGTTCACCTATTAATTATTTAGAGCAAATAAAAAGATATTTATTCACTAAAAATGAATAAATACCGGTCTAAATTATGGAAATCTTTTTGAAATTCATATTTATAATTAGGATAATGTTCTTCTAATAACTTAGTTAAGGATTCTTTCTCATCACTCCCAATTTCAAAAGCTATTAAAAATTTTTCTTTTAAAATATCTTTACTATACGCTAAAATTTTTTTATAAAAATATATTCCGTCATCGGCCGCGAATAAAGCTAAATGAGGTTCATATTTTTTGACTTTTTCTTCCACGAAACCATCATAAGAAAGATATGGGGGATTACTAATTATAATATCATATTTTCCTAGTGGTTTTTTAGCTATATCTCCTTCAATAAAATTTATATCAACTTCGTTAAGAATGGCATTTTCTTGGGCAAGTTTTAATGCTTCAGAAGATATATCAACCGCCGTTATATTAGCATCAAGTTCTTTTTTTAAAGCAATAGCAATACATCCACTGCCCGTCCCAAAATCAATAATATCTAATTTTTTATTAAACATTTTTTTAGCATAATTAATAGTTTTTTCAACTAAAAGTTCGGTTTCAAACCGCGGAATTAAAACATTTTTATTAACTTTAATTATGGAGTTATAAAATTCCACATTCCCAATTAAATATTGGACAGGATAACCTTTTTTTAATTTCCTAAAAGCTTGTTCTTGCTTAGCAAGCGGAACATACTTTTTGATTAATTCTTCATCGCTCATTTTTTTCGCCTACTTAAAACTAAATTCACTAAATCTTTTTGGGTATTATCATGTTTATTATAAGTTAATAAAAAAGTATCAATATCTTTTACTTCATAATGATTGATAATTTCTCGACAATTATAACAATATAAATATTTTAAATGACTAGCTTTCTTTTGCCGACCTTTTCGGCGATAAATAGTAGTAATATTGCCACATTTTGGACAAATAAGATCGGTGCTAACATAATTATTATAATTCATTAGAACCTGCAAGTTTTAATTTCAAATCTTCGGTAATAAGCGAATCAATAATTGGATCTAAATTACCATTCATAACCCTATCAAGTTCCATAATGGAAAAATTGGTTCGATGATCTGTAACCCGATTTTGCGGATAATTATAGGTCCGAATTTTTTCGCTTCGATCCCCTGTCCCAATCTTATTTTTTCTTTCACTACCTAATTCTTTTTCTTGTTCTTGAAGTAAATTATCATAAAGCTTAGCTTTTAACATTTTCATCGCATTTTCTTTATTTTTAAGTTGACTTCTTTCCGTTTGGCAAGTAACAACGACGCCCGTCGGCAGATGTGTAATCCGGACGGCCGAATTGGAAGTATTGACGGATTGACCGCCCGCCCCGGAAGAATGATAAACATCAATTTTTAAATCACTTTCTTTAATATCAATATTAACATCTTCGGCTTCCGGCATAACTAAAACGGTGGCCGTTGAAGTATGAACCCGTCCTTGCGTTTCCGTCGAAGGAATTCGTTGAACTCGATGGGAACCACTTTCATATTTTAGTTTGGAATAAACATTTTCGCCCTTAACCATATATTCAATTTGGGAATAACCCCCACTGGTGCCTTCCACTTCATGCATTACTTCAATTTTCCAACCATTCTTATCGGCATAATAAGAATACATGCGAAATAAATCCCCCGCGAAAATATTAGCTTCATCGCCCCCGGCGGCGCCTCTTATTTCCATAATAACATTTTTCCCATCATTAACATCTTTAGGAACTAACATTATTTCTAATTTTTCTTTTAAGTTAGCTTCTTCTAGGGTTAATCTTTCAACTTCTTCTAAAGCAAAATCTTTTAATTCCGGATCATTTTCCATTTCTTTAGCTTGCTTTAAGTCATCACAAACTTTTTTATATTCTTCATAAACTTCGACGATTTCTTTTAAATCACTTTGTTCTTTTGATAAAGTCTTTAATTTATTAAAATCATTTAATACTTCTGGCTTCACTAATTCTTCTGATAATTCTTGGTATTTAGCCACAATTGCTTCTAATCTATTAATCATAAGAATCCTCCTTGTTTCATTTTATCAAATATTAGGGAAAAAACAAACTTTTTTAACTAATTTATTTCGTAAATGGTTTAGCTTTTTTTAATATTTTAGTAGACACTTCATTATTTTTTAAATATTGTTTTAAAAAATATATTTTATCAATATTTCGGGCAAAAATTAAATCACTAAATTCTAAGGCTTGTTTTAAGTATATGTCACTATAACTATTTAAATTATTATATTTTCGCCCATTTATTCGTTCTCTTTCTTTAATTATATCTTCTTGATATAATGCCCCAACCCCATTGGTAAGCATATTGACAAATAAATTTACATTATTTTGCCAGATAATAGGATTAATGCTTCCATTGGGGCATCTAAACTCAATAGTATTTCTAATTTGAAAACTATGAAAATCTTTAACATTATTAAAATTTAAAGCTTCATTACGGCAATTTTTCTTAAAAGTATCGCGGTGAAATAATTGGCAAATTTCCCTAAATAAGTCTTTAATTGAATCATTATTTTGAACTAAGTCTTGAAATAATTCATAATGACTTCGAATAAGGTCGGCAACTGGCATCGCATAACCCATGATTCGAGGTCGCGGTGTTAAATACTCGCCATAACAAAAACGATAAATAATATTTTCATAAGTCATCCAAAGATTTAAAAAATGCCATAATTTTTGCGTATCATCATTTAAAATATTAGCGCCAATATGAACATGACCGGCAGCATATTTTTTTATTTTGGCATGTTTTTTTAAATACTGACAAATTAGATTTAATTGTTCCCAACAAACTTCACTATCACTTAAAATGGGAGATGTTACTTCACCACCTTTTGGCACTGAAAAATCTTTTGTGACTTGCCAAGCCGGTTCTTCACTTATATAGTCTAAATTTTGGCGAGCTAAAAATCTCTGCATTGGCTTTTTTCTTAACCAATCACATTCTATTTCTAAGCCATACGTAACTGATGGATCAAGCCCTAAATACGTACGATAATCCAACATATAATTATCTATTAAAGCCAAAAAATCCGCGAGCTCATTCGCCGTTAAGTTGGCTAAAATTAAATTTTCATTAGGATTGATAGTTTTAAAAATATTTTCCATTTACTTACCCTCTCGCCCTTTGTTGGCCCCAACTATTATAATATGATTTAAAACATTGTCAATAAAAAAGAAAAGTTAAATTCCTTTTCTTATCTACTTATTTCCACAGTTTGTTTTTCGGTATTCTGAGGTACTTGACTATAAATTAATTGTTCAACGTCTTTTATTTTTCTTGCCGAATTATATTTAACTTTTAAGATTATTGATTTATTAACTTCATTACTAGGAACTAATTCTATTTCTCCAATATTGTTTTGGCGGATTAAATTATCCACTAATTCCATGAAATCTAAGGAATAATCTAAAACATTAATGGCAAAAACAAATTCTTCATTTTCCTTAAAATAAGCTTCTCCTTCACTTTCGGTATATTTTTTATTGACCATTAACCGACAAACATTTTCATAAATTCGGGCCAAAAATATTTCATATTGTTCCACACATTTAGCATAATCTTTATATAATTTTTCACATTTTAAATAATTAACTTTTAAATTTTCCAATTTTTCTTTAATAATTTCTCTATCCATTATCCCTCACCATTTTTATAACCATATCATATTTACCACCTCTTTGTCAAAAATTGGCCTTAATTTAAGCAAAAAAGATTAGTCTAACCTAATCTTATAAATTTTGTTCGTCTTCTTCGTTACTATCGATAACGACTAAATCGGCCAAATCATCCTCATCAGTATCGTCAGTTTCATCTTCTTGATCATAAAAGATATCTTCGTCATCGGGATTTTCTTCTTCTACTACTTCATCTTCTGTATCTTCGATTTCACTTTCTAATTCATCATCACTATCTTCAATGACAAAATCCGCTTTATGACGAGATTGTAAATCCCAGAAACCATTTTTTAACATCACGAATTTTTTATTCGTCGACATAACTTCAAAGAAATCAACTAAATGATTTTCAACAGATGAATCTGGTAATTCTAATACTTTATTGATTTTTTTAAAAATATCAATAAGTTTCATCTTCTTTCCTGATTCTTGTAACACTAAATAGGCAATATCATCATAACCCATTAGTTCTAATTCTTCTTTAGGTATTTCACTTAATTTCATAATTTTTCCTCCTTACATTTTTTCTGGGGGGATAACCCCAATTAAGCTAAGTGCATTTTCTAAAGTTATTTTTACGCCTTTTATTAAATCTAAATTTTCTTGGGTTTCTTGTTTATCTTCCGTAAGAATGCGCTTCTTACTATAAAAAGCATGAAATTCTGTCGCTAAATCATAAGCATATTTCGTAATTAAATGCGGAAGTTCTTTTAAAGCTGCATCTTTAACGACATCCGGGAATTCATATACTTTTTCTAAAACATTATATGCATCATTATTATTTAATGTCGTATAATTTGTTATTTTTTCCTTATTTTCTTGGGAATTTAAAATTGAACAAATTCTGGCATAAGCATAAGAAACATAATAAACGGGATTTTCATTAGATTTAGCTTTGGCTTCTGTCAAATCAAAATCCATTTGGGTATCTAGGCTATATCTTGAGAAGAAATAACGCGCCGCATTAACGCCAACTTCTTCAATTAATTCTTTTAATGTCACCGATTTGCCAGTTCTTTTGCTCATTTTCACAACTTCGCCATTTTCGACCAAACGCACCAGTTGTAAAAGTTTAACTTCGAGTTTTTCTTCATCTTGGCCGTAAGCTTTCATACTACTTTTTAATCTTGCTACATAACCATGATGGTCGGTTCCTAAAATATCAATCATTTTATCATATTTCCGACGATATTTATCTAAGTGATAGGCAATGTCGGAAACTAAATAAGTGTGCGAGCCGTCTTCTTTTTTTAAAACATGATCTTTATCATCGAGTAAACTACTACATTTAAACCAGATAGCCCCATCTTTTTCATAAGTATAACCCTTTTCTTTTAATTCATTTATTACTTTATCAATACTATATTCTTCGGTAATTGCTTTTTCACTCGTAAATTTATCATAAGTAATGCGATATTCTTCTAAATCTTGAATAATTTTGGCTAGTAATTCTTTAGTCCCTAGTTCTTTAAAATAATCAAGATTTTCTTCAAGTAAGTTTTCCCCATGTTCCGTATATAACTTTTGCGCAATATCTTTTATTTCTTGACCAAAATAACCATTTTCAGGCATCGCACTTTCTTTACCACATAACTCTTGATAACGAGCCAGAATTGATAAACCTAAATTAGTTATTTGACTGCCCGCATCATTAATATAATATTCTTTAGTAACATCAAAACCGGAGAAAGTTAAAATTCGGGCTAAAGAATCACCATAAGCACCACCCCGAGCATTACCTAAATGTAAAATTCCCGTCGGATTAGCGCTCACAAATTCAATATTATATTTTTTACCCTTACCAATATCAGAACTACCATAAGCCTTACCTTGTTCTAAACATTCTTTTAAATTAGTAAGTAAATAATCTTTACTAACAAAAAAGTTAATAAAACCAGGGGCCTTTATTTCCACTTTTAAAATGTTGGCATCATTAATATTAGCAACAATTAAATTAGCAATTTCCATCGGATTTTTGCCTAAAACTTTGGCTAGTTTTAAAGCGATATTACAAGAATAATCCCCATTTTCTTTAGTTTTTGGTTTTTCAATTGTAATATCTTCTTCCATAATATCTAGTTTTTTTAAACTATCTTTAACTAGCTGTTGGAGTTTTTCTTTCATTTAATCACTCTTTCAATTCTACAATAATTTGTTTATTTTCATCTTCTAATTTATAACTTAAGGTCCAAATATTATTTTGATAGTGCCAATTAGTTTCAATCTTAAATTCAAATTTCTTATCACTATCTAAAATGATTATACATAAATTATTGACAAAATCAATCCTAAATATAACATTACCGTCAATTTTTTCGTAAATTTTACTTTTTAAATCAATTTTATGACTACCATATTCATCACTAACTTGCAAATATTCATCAGTTTCATACTTAAAATCCGTATGTTTATTTTTAAAAACTAATTTATCATTATTATAAAGTGACCAATTAATAAACAAATTACTCATCTCTCCTTTTTTAACCCCAATTATAACATGCCTGATTAAAAAAGCAATAAAAAATTAGCAATACTTTATTTTCTTGCTAACCTTCTTACTTATCTAAAACTTTTTTTAATAATAATTTTCATTCCTTTTTATCTTTGGCAAAATTACCATTTAATTTTTGAGTCAATTCCGCGATTTGTTTTTGGATGTCAACTTCTTTTAATTGATCATATTCGTCTACTTTTTGATTTATTATATCCAGATGACTTCTTATAAAATCCTTTCTTAAAGCCAGAAGCGTTTCTTATTTAATATTTTCAACATTATTAATTCTCCGATAAGTAATAACATAATCCATGAATTCTTTTAGATAAGGAAATTGCTCATTTTTTAATAAAGGTTTAACATCGCCTTCGCCATTAATATAGTAATTAATTGCATTATAAAATTTTTCTTCGTATTCAAAAGTATTTTTGCTTGGTTTTTTTGTACGTGAAGAAAAATATTTTTTCTTGATGATAAACGCATCATTATTGGTTGTTAAAGACGCAATATCTTCGGGCAAATAATTAGCTTGCCATAGGTAACTGTCAAAATTAGATCTTGATAAACAAATTGATGGCCTTCAAAAATACTGACAATACTAGCAAGTATTGGACCTAAAACACGCATATCAAAGCCAACATACTTTTCAATAAAACGCACATTTCGATTAAATAATTCATCATAATAGCTATCAACATCTTTTTGTAATTTTGCATATAATTTTTCATCAAAATGAGTTTTTAAATAAAACGAATCATCTTGATATTGTTTTCTTAATTTATCAAAAACAGTCAAATATTCTACCATAAACCCTCCAATTAAAATAATCATAAACTTTTTTCCCTTAAAAATCAATATCATTGGCTTGTAAAATTTCTAAATATTGTTTATAATAAATATATGTTACCGGTTAGGTAACGCCTACGTGAGTAGACGTCACACCATATTTAAATTGGTTGACGTCTTTTTTTTGCTAAATTAATTTGAATATTATCAAGATGAGCAAAATTATTATGAGGAAAAGAATTACTTCTTTATTCATAACCATCACCTATGCCTTAGTTCATAACCTAGTGAGTACAAAACCCCCCTTCGCGAAAACTACTCAGATAAATTCTGGTAGGCGTCATAACCATTAACAAAGACTCTATTATAAAGATAATAAACAAGTTTGCAAGCGATTCGACAAAACATGCCAAAAGTTTTGCTTTTTATTAGTTTTTCAGTTTAAAAATTGCCAAATATAACCATACTAACTTTTAGGTGGTTATATGCGTTTTTTAAAATTTAGTATTAAATCAATGATTTTTTTATTTGTCGCTTTTGTTATTTGTTTAATTGGTATTTATACTTATGCTTATCTTAGTCCCAAGTTAGATTTAAAAACCAGTGGTTCTTTGTATATTTACGATAATGATGAAAATCTAATATATCAGGGATCTAGTAGTAATGAATGGGCTAATATTGAAGATATAAGTCCGAATTTAATTAATGCCGTGATTGCTATTGAAGATAAAAATTTTTATAATCATAATGGTTTTGATTACTTAAGAATTGCTAAAGCGATGTATTTAAATATCAAAAATAAAGATATTGTCCAAGGAGCTTCCACGATTTCCCAACAATATATTAAAAATCTTTATTTAGATTTTGATAAAACTTGGTCGCGAAAGATTGAAGAAGCTTTTTTAACTTTAGAACTGGAAGTCCACTATGAAAAAGATGATATTTTGGAAGGCTATCTAAATACGATTAACTATGGTCATGGTAACTATGGCATTGTTAATGCCGCGAGCTTTTATTTTAATAAAAAACCAAGTGAACTTACGTTAGAGGAAGCCATAATGCTCGCCGGAGTGCCCAAGAATCCTTCGAAATATAATCCCGTTTCCAATTATGCAGAATGTTTAAATCGGGCCAAACTGGTGGCTAGTGCCATGCTAAAAAATAATTTAATCACGGAAGAAACCTACAATAATTTATTTAAAGCGGAAATACCTATTTATGGCGAACGCAAAGATAATAACTTACAAATGCTAATGTATTATCAAGATGCCGTGTTAAATGAACTCGAAAACACACCCGAGATTCCTAAATCATTTATTGATTCGGGTGGTTTAAAAATTTATACTACTTTAGATATGGATGCCCAAACCAAACTTGAACAAAATATTTTAAAAAATAAAGTTAGTGATGATGCCCAAATTGCTAACGTCATCGTTGATCCCCATACGGGAGGCGTTCTAGCTCTAACCGGGGGCATGAATTATGCAACCAGTCAATACAATCGAGCTATTTCGAGTAAAAGACAAGTGGGTTCCACGATGAAAAGCTTCTTATACTATGCGGCTTTAGAAAATAATTTAACTATGGCCTCGACTTTTACGAGTGAAGCAACCACTTTTAATCTTTCCAACAATAAAACATATTCGCCAACCAATGCCGGCGATTTATATGCTAACAAAGAAATCACGATGGCCGCGGCTATTGCTTTTTCCGACAATATTTATGCCGTGAAAACCAATCTTTTCTTAGGCCTTGATAAAATGATTGAAGTAGCCAATCGCACGGGTATTAAAGAGCATTTCGCTGAAATTGCTTCCTTACCCTTAGGAACCACCGAACTAAATATTTTAGATTATGCCAGTGGCTATGCCACCTTCGCGGCCGGCGGTTATGAAAGAAATACTTATTTAATTGAACGAATTGAAGATGCCGAAGGTAATATTTTATATGAACGTAAGCACGAAAATAAATTAGTATTAAATCCTAATTATACTTACATTTTAAATGAAATGTTAAGCAATACCACGAATGCGAAATTTATTGACTATACTTCGCCAACGGCCTTAACGATTGCTTCCAAATTAAGTAATAAATATGCGATTAAAACGGGAACTACGCCCGCGGACTATTGGATAATTGGTTATGATGAAGATATCTTAATGCTTACTTGGATGGGTTATGATGAAGATAAAAAAGTAACCCAAGAAATTCGAAAAACGGCGCGAAATATTTGGGCCGATACGATTGAAGATGTTACGAAGGATAAAGAAATGCATTGGTACGAAACCCCTAAAAACGTGGTAGCCATTCCTTTAAATGCCGTCACGGGAAAAACAACCAACGATAAAGGCAAAATGGCCCTTTACTATTTTGTTAAAGGTACAGAACCTGGTTATTTAAAAGAAGAATATGTAGCCTCTATGGAATAATATTGCGAAATTACCAAAATAATATTATAATTTCAATAAGAGGTGCTTTATGAATAATGTAAAAATTGTAAATTTTTCTTCAAATTTAATTACAACTATTATATGTTTAATTTTAGGAGTTATCATTTTTTCTCATCCCGAATACGTTTCGATGACTATTTCCTATCTTGTTAGTGCTGCTTTAATTGGTGGTGGTCTATGGAAAATAATTAAATTCAGTTATCAAAAAGGGAAAGATAGTACAACTTCAATAAAAGACTGTGTCGTAGGAATTGTTTTGATAGCTTTAGCTATAATCTGTTTCTTTTTTACTAGTTTAATAATTGATATTATAAGATTTATCGTGGGAGCCTTTATTTTATTGATGGGTATTAATCGGATTATTAAAATATGCAAGATGGCCAATAAAAATAGTAGTCAATTTATTGCCGGCTTAATTGTAGCTTTATTGTTAATTGCCTTTAGTTGTTATATTATTTTCGTCCCATTTAGTGAAGATAAATCACTAGGTATTGTTTTAATAATATATTCGGTTATTGAAATAATTAATTACATTATTATGGCCGGGGAAACAGAACAAATAAATGCTAATCCTCATATCCAAGAAGCGGAAGCTCATGAAAAGGAAAATGAAAAATTAATTGAAACAAAAGAAGAACCTAAAAAGAACAAAAATGCTAAGAAAAAAGGTAAGAAAAATTAATTTCTTGCCTTTTTTAATCGCCATCAATTAAAATGGTATCCGTTTCTTGCATATCTTTAGGAACCGCGATATCTAAATAATCTAATATCGATGGTGCCACATTGGCTAAAGTTCCGGTCGGTTCAAGTCCCACTTTATTATCAACTACAATAAATGGCACTTTTTCAATGGAATGGGTAGTACAAGGGGTACCATCAGGATTAATCATCGTATCACTATTTCCATGATCGGCTAGTAATATTACTTTATAAAAGTTTTCTTCGGCTTTTTCTAAAAGCTTACCTAAACATTCATCAACATAACGACAAGCTTGGGTGGCCGCTTCCATATTGCCGGTATGACCAACCATGTCTGGATTAGCATAATTAACTAAAATAAAATCGTAATCATTTTCCATACACTTAATAACTCTTTTAGTTACTTCTTCGGCACTCATTTCGGGTTTTAAATCATACGTAGCCACTTCCGGCGAAGGAATATGAAATTTATCACATTTTTCGATTTTCCCATTAAAGCCTCCATCAAAGAAGTAAGTTACATGGGGAAATTTTTCACTTTCGGCAACGCGAGCTTGCGTATAACCTAATTTGCTTAAATAAATGCCCAATGGTTCTTCAACAACAGGTGTTTCCATGAAATGATTAGCCTTAATTTTCTTATCAATATCAAAAAAAGTAAATAATTCGATATTAACTTTCGAAACTCTAAAGCCATCAAAATTAGGGTTCGTTAAGCTCATTAATATTTGTTTAGACCGATCGGCCCGATAGTTCATCCAAATAACCACATCGCCATCTTTAATTAATTGTTTTGAACAAACAAGCGGTTGAATAAATTCATCAGTTATCCCCTTTTGATAAAAAGCGGCTAATGACTTTTCAATATTTAAAGAAAGACTACCTTTACCATACGTAATTAAATCATAATATAGTTTTGTTCTATCCCAATTTTCGTCACGATCCATTGCGTAATATCGACCACATATCGTGGCGATATCGCCGATTTGGTATTCGGCAATGGCATCTTCAATCATTTTAATATATTTATAAGCACAGGTTACGCCGGTATCTCGCCCATCCGTAATAAGATGAAAATGAATTTTCGTGAATCCTTGATCTTTTAAAAATTTAAACATTTTTAAAAAATCATCGACCCCCGCATGGACATTGCCATCACTGCAAAGGCCCATGATATGAACATCTTTTTCTTTTAATTCTAAAAGTTTTTGAATGGTCGGATTTTCTTCATTAACACTAGCTAAAAATTCATCAACTAAAACTTCACTTTGTTTTAAAACACGACCGGCACCAATTGTCGAATGCCCAACTTCGCTATTTCCGACTTGACCAGGTTTTAAACCAACCGCTTCTTCACTAGCTCCGAGTAAAGCATGGGGATAATTATCCCATAAGTAATTAAAGTTTTGCATATTCGCCGCTTTAATGGCATTTCCTTTTTCTTCATCGCGAATCCCAAAACCATCAAAAATAATTGTTAATAATTTTTTCATATTTTCACCTTTTTATCTATTTAATAATATCATATTCTATTTAAAAAGACAATTTACTCCAATTAAAAAATGATATGTAACTATTCAGACTAAGTCATGTCAAAACGAGAGCATTATAAAGAATTTGCTCTCTTTTTAATTAAATAAAGTTTT
>CANROR010000011.1 GCA_947632275.1 uncultured Bacilli bacterium
GCAAATCAATCATAACTTGGGTTCCTGACTTTTAGTGGCAAATTGGAATATTGTCACACTTCTATGTAAAATGCACATTTATTTTTTTTAATTTCCAAATATTAATTTGCTAATAAAAATATAATGTAGTATAATTGTAATACCAATAGAGGTGAAAGTTTTGAAAAAATTAAAAGAATTTTGGCAAAAAAATAAAGTACTTGTTGTTTTAGGCGGCATTTTAGTTATTTGTTTTATTGCTATTTGTATTGTGGTTGCGACCTACTTTTTTGGCGGCAGTGATACCGTCTATGGAGATCGCTTAAAAGATATAGATAAGCATCCAATTACGGAAGAATTAAAAAATGATTATATGGCATCTTTAAAAGCCGAAGAGGCGGTCGAAGATATTAGTTTTAATAGTAAAGGTCGGATTATTTATATTCGGCTAAAATTCGTAGATGATTATACTTTAGTCGAAGCCGAAAGTAAAGCGACAGCTTCTTTAGCTAAACTAACCGAAAATATTTTAGAATACTATGATTTAAACTTTACTTTAGTTAGTGATGCGACCGAAAATAGTGAAGGTTTTACGATTATGGGAGCAAAAAATACAGGTAGTGATGCAATCGTATGGAATAATAATACGAAAGTAGAAAGTGAAGAAAAATAATGAAGAAAAAAAAGAAAATCTGGGCAATAATTATTAGTATTGTTATTGTTTGCGTGGCTATTATTCTAGTTTTTTTCTTACTAAATGATAAAAATAAATTAACGATTGAAGAAAGAGCATGGATTGATGATAATATTAATGCGATTCAAAATGTTAATGTGGTTAATAATGCTAATGTTTTTGGTAAAAATGGTAGTGGGGTTTTTTATGATTTTTTAAATGATTTTTCTTTAGAATATGGTTTAAAGATTAATCCAATTACTTTTAATAGTAATAATATGCCAGAAGGTTTAGCTTTTGGTTATGAAAATGTTTTAAAAGATAATGATATTCCTTTTTATCAAGATCATTATGTTTTAATTAGTAAAGATACGGAAGTAATTAAAGATTTAAATGATTTAAAAGGTAAAGTTGTTGGGATAAATAGTATTAATAGTAGTTATGTTAGTACTTATTTAAATGGCTTAGTTGAATTAAAAACTTATGAAAATGATAGTGATATGTTCGCCGAAACTAACACCGAAGTTACGTACTTTATTGTACCTTTAATGCAATATTTAGATACAATTTTAAGTGGCAATTATAACATTTTATTCCATTTTAGTGATATTAGTTATTATTTTGTTATGCAAACTAATGATACGAATTTAAGTAAAGTTTTAAGTAAATATTTTAATACGTGGGAAAATGGCTTAAAAGAATATTTTTATGATCATGAATTTACGACTTTCACGGAAAGTTTAGGTATTAGTGAAATTGATGTTGATAAATTACAAGGGGTTGTTCATAACTATGGTTTTGTTAATAATAGTCCATATGAAGTTATCATGGGTGGTAAATATGGCGGCATTATATCCGTTTATTTAAGTAATTTCTCCGATTTTTCCGACATTGAATTTAAATTTATGAAATATAAAAATTTAGCTAAATTTAAAGAAGCGATTAAAAATAAAGAAGTAGAAGTTTACTTTAATTATTATAATTTAAAAAATGATAATGCCAATATTAATGGTCCTTTAGTTAGTTTCGTTGTAGCTAGTTTAAAAGATGATGTGAGTGTAGTTAATTCCCTAAATTCGTTAATTAATAAAACAGTTTATGTCGAAGAAAATAGTAAGTTACAAGAATATTTAAGTACTATTAAGGGAATTAATCTTAAAACTTATGAAACTTTAAAAGATTTTAAGAAGCAAGTTAAAAAAGAAAAAGATTATTATTTAGTTATGGATAAGAATGTCTTTACTTATAATAATTTAGATGCTTTAAAAAATTATGATGTTCGGTATACTGAAACCTTAAATGATCGATATACTTTTAAAGTAAATGATAATAGTACTTTAGCTAATCTATTCAATCGTTATGTTAATACCTTAGATAGTAAAGAAGAAGAAACTTTAGGACTTTTAAATCATGATTTGACAGTTAAATCGGGTTCTTTTATGAGTCAAATTGCCCGTTATATTATTTATTTACTAATCATTCTTTTGGTTATTGTTTTAATCTTAGTTAAGAAAAGTCGCAAGATTAAAATTGCCCGCCGAATTAAAAAAGATGATAAAATGAAATTTATTGACCAATTAACTAGTCTTAAGAATCGAAACTTTTTAAGTGAAAATATTAGTATTTGGAATAATAATACGATTTATCCTCAAGCTATTGTGGTTATTGACCTTAACCGGTTACAAGAAATAAATGATGTTTATGGTTATGAAGAAGGGGATAAGCAAATTCAAGCGGCCGCGAGTGCTTTAATTAAAACCCAACTAGATAATAGTGAAATCATGCGGACTGATGGCAATGAATTTGTTATCTATATTGTCGGTTATAGTGAAAAACAAGTTATTAATTATATTTTTAAATTAAATAAAGAAATGAAAAAATTACCTTATAAATTCGGGGCCGAATTTGGTAAAAGTATGATTATGGATAACATTAAAACGGTCGAAGATGCCATGAATGAAGCCGTTGAAGATATGAAAAAACAAAAGGCTAATGATTTAAATGAAAAAGAAAATAAGAGATAATTTTCATGAGTTTTTAATTAATTTTAAAGAAGCCTTAGCTAAACCGGAAATAGCAATTTTGCCCGGACATTTAGCTTTTTTCTTTATGCTTGCGATTGTCCCAACTATTACTTTAATAAGTTATGGGGCGGCTTCTTTAAATCTTTCGACGGATGTTATTAGTAATTTTTTAACCAATGTTTTTTCTTCGGATATTGCCAGTTTACTTCTTAATGTGGAAGGCATTCACGAAGGTGGTTTAACCTTAATTATTACGATTATCATTGGGTTTGTGATGGCAAGCAACGGGGCGGCATCTATTATAATTACTTCAAATACGATTTATGGCGTTAAAAATACGGGTTTTCTCCGGCGCCGGATTAAAGCCATAGTTATGACTTTTTTCTTAATTTTGTTATTTGTCTTTATGTTAATTGTTCCGGTTTTTGGTAATAAAATTGTCGAACTTATTTCTTTTGCTAATTTAAAACCTAGTATAATTGCTAAAGTTTCTTATGTTATTAATTTATTACAAGGCCCAATTACCTGGTTAATTATTTATTTTATTATCAAAGTAATTTATATGATGGCGCCAAATCGCATTGTACGCAGTAAAAGCGTGGGGTACGGTGCAATATTTACAAGTATTGGTTGGATAATTGCCACTTATATTTATTCGATATATATCAACAATTTAGCTAATTATACCGCCTTTTATGGCGGATTAGCCAATATCATTATTTTAATGCTTTGGTTTTATTTACTTTCCTTTATATTTACAATTGGCATAGCTTTAAATTATCGCCGGGAAGAATTAGAAAAAACTGGTACTTTAAAAATTAAAAAATAGGTTAAATTAAAAATATGTACACAGGTATTATTTAGTACATATTTTTTTCTTAATCATAATTACGTATTTTTTACCAAAAAGATTGAGAATTAATACCTCAAAATCCCAAGCCATAAAAGTTGGGATTTTTGATTTGACAAATAAATTAAGAGTTTGTTATAATTGTATCTTCGCTAGTGAGGAGGGAAAAATAATGCAAGAAGAAAAATATTTTTTAACTTTACGAATTCAAAAGGGCCAAGAAGCGAAAATTGATATTTCGTCATTAGCAAAGGCAAAAGGCTTTTTTTCCACGAATCTAGAAGAAATAGATAATTTTACTTTAAATTTTACTTACGATGAATTAATAGAAGAAATTGATGAGGCGAATATTGCCGATGCTTATTTAGAAGGAACTCTTTGTATTACCGACAATCAAAATCACAGACCTTTAAAAGTTTTAACCAAGGATTATGTGCAAAATTTTAATCTTTATACTTTTATAAATGACCATTTAAATGATAAAAAGATAATGAATAATATTGTTAATAAATTTCATAATTTTAGTAAAATGGCAACTTATGAGGAATTTAAAAAAGCGATTAATGAAGGAAATATTAAAGTTATATTTGAATTACTAAATGATTTGGATTATTTAAATCGCCGGAAATTATTATGTTATTTAATTGATGCAGCTTAAAGCTGCTTTTTTAGTGTCAAATTTTGTCATAAATCATAAAAAGTTAAATAAAATAATAATTAATTATTATATAATATTAATAAGTGAGGGAATATTATGTTTAAAAAGAAAAAAGATTTAGATCATGAAGGTTTAAATGAAATTATTTATTTGGGACGCAATATTTTAAAATTATTATATGTTGTTTTAATAATTGGGATTGTTTGTGCTTTGGTGGCTTTATGCCATTTATTAGGTATATTCAACTTTTTATTAACTTTAGTTAAAATATTGTCACCTTTATTTATTGGCTTTGTGGTCGCTTGGTTGTTTTCGCCTTTGGTTACGAAAATTACCAAAAAAGGAGTGCCCCGCATTTTAGCTTCAATTATTGTTTATGCTATCTTTATTGCCCTTTTGGTAGTTATCTTCCGATTATTTATTCCCGTTTTATATGAAGAAATAAATGAACTTTTAGGAACGCTACCTAGTATTATTACTAAAGTATCGGATTTTATTAATAACTTCTTCTTGAAATTTGAAATTGAAGGTTTAAATATTGAAGCGATTAAAGAAAATGTGTTACTTACCATTAATAATTATGGGGCAAATCTATCGGAAACGTTACCTAATACGATTATGACGGGTATTAGTGCAATATTTTCTGGTTTAGGTAATATCTTATTTGGTTTAATAATTGGAATTTATATGTTATTTGATTTTGATAATTTATCGAGTACATTAATTAAATTTTTCCCACGGAAATATCAAATGGAAGCGATGCAACTTATTACCAATATTGGTAAAGAAGTTCGAAAATGTGTCAATGGTACTTTACTAGTAGCTTGTATGGTCTTTATTTGTGATGTGGTGGGTTTTGCCGCCGTCGGTTTAAATGCGGCTTTGTTATTCGGCCTTTTCTGTGGTATTACGGATCTTATCCCTTATATTGGCCCATATTTAGGAACGGCTGTGGCTACCATAGTTGGTTTAACGCAAAGTCCTTTGACGGGAATCCTCGTTTTAGTAATTGCTTGTATTGTCCAATTAATTGAAAGTTACGTTTTACAACCTGTGGTTATGAGTAAAGCCACCAATTTACATCCCGTGATTATTATCGTTGGCTTATTAGTCTTTGGTTATTTCTTTGGCATTGTGGGTATGATTTTAGCTACACCAATTCTTTCTATTATTAAAGTTATCTATCAATTTTTAGATAATAAATATGACTTCTTTGCCAATAATGAAATTGTCGAAGCTAAAGTAAAATAAAAATTTGCATTTAATAGATAACTATGTTATTATGAATGAGCAATGCGAAAGCATTACATAAAAGCAAGAATACCCTTGCTAAAGTAGGGATCGAAAAAAGAATTAACTAGAGTAGGACTTCTCTAGTTTTTGTTTGATATAATGGAAAAAGTCTTGGCAAAATGCCTAATTTATGATATATTGAAAAAGTAATCGGAGAAAAAAGAAATTATATATTAGGTTCTTTTTCAGAGAGTTAGTGGTTGGTGAAAACTAATAAAGAAAAATATATAATGCTGCTTTTGGAGATTAATCGGCTAATAGTCGTTAAAAAATTAAGTTAAAAAAAGGATGGTACCGTGTTTTTTAGCACTCCTTGGTAGCGTTCTTTTTATTTTCTTTAAAGGAGGAAAAGAATATGCGAATTTTTGTTGTTGCCGGGAAAGCGGGAAGTGGAAAAGGAGAAGTAGCTAAATTTATTAATGAGTATTACATTTATAAATTGGATAATTGTGTAGTTACCCAATATAGTAAGTATTTAAAAAACTTTGCCGTCGAACTAACGGACTGGGATGGTGTAAGTGCGAATAAACCCCGGGAATTTTTACAAAGTTTTGGTAGTAAAATAAGAGCTTATGATCAAGAATATTTTACGAAAAGAATGATTGAAGATATCAATATTTATGAATTAGATGGCATTAATGATGTTATTATTTCGGATGCCAGAATGCCGGAGGAAATTGAAAGCTTAAGAGAAAACTTTGATGAAGTTTATGCTATTTATGTCGAAAATCAATTTGCTCCATCTAAACTTACTGTAAAAGAACAAGCTCATATTACCGAAACGGCTTTAGATGGTTATCCGGATTTTGATTATACTTTGGCTAATGATGGTAATTTAGATAATTTAAAAGATAAGGTATTTAAATATTTAGAAGGGATAAAATAATGAAAGATTTGGAAAAAAGAAACTTAAAAGATTTATACATTAATTTTTTTGTGGGGAAAAATCATAAACAAATTCCTAGTGCGCCTTTAGTACCCGAAAATGATCCCTCAGTTTTATTTAATACCGCGGGAATGCAACCCTTGATTCCTTATTTAATGGGACAAGCTCATCCTTATGGAACCAGGCTTTGCAACTATCAAAAATGTTTAAGAACTACGGATTTAGATGAAGTTGGTGATACGACCCATCATACCTTTTTTGAAATGTTAGGTAATTGGTCTTTAGGCGATTATTTTAAAGATGAATCCATTAGTTGGAGTTTTGAATTTTTAACCCAAGTTTTAGAAATTCCGGTGGAAAGACTCGCCGTTACAGTTTTTAAAGGTAATGATTTAATTGGCTTTGATGAAGTAAGTTATAATAAATGGTTAAGTTTAGGTATTCCGGAATCAAGAATTGCCAAAACGGAAAAAGATAATTTTTGGATTGCCGGGGAAACGGGACCATGTGGCCCGGATACCGAAATCTTTTACTTCCGAAGTAATGATGAAATACCGCGCGATTTTGATCCCGAAGATGATCGCTGGGTTGAAATTTGGAATAACGTATTTATGCAATATCATAAAGATGAAAAGGCCCAAATCACGGAACTTCCGAAGAAAAATGTCGATACCGGCATGGGTGTGGAAAGAACGACGGCGATATTGGAAGGCGTAAATGATAATTATACTTCAAGTATTTGGCAAGATGTCATTGCTAAAATTGCCGAAATCGCTAGTCTTCCTTATGAAGGTAACGAACGGAGTATGCGAATTATTGCCGACCATATTCGGACGGCGACCTTTATCAGTGCCGATTATGCCGGCATAAAACCAAGTAATACGGATCAAGGTTATATTTTAAGAAGACTAATTAGAAGAGCGATTCGCCATGCCAAAGCTTTAAATATTGATTTAAATAGTAATTGGGAAGAAGAAATTGCCCGGATTATTATTCGAAAATACGAAAATTATTATTCCGAATTAAAAGAAAATGAACAAGTGGTTTACGATGTTTTAAAAAATGAAAAAATTAAATTTAATCGAACTTTAGAAAAAGGTTTGAAAGAATTTGAAAAGGTAGTTAAAAATAATAATCAAATAGATGATGTAACCGCTTTTCATTTATATGATACCTACGGTTTTCCAATTGAATTAACTTTAGAACTAGCAAGTGAACGAAATATTAAGGTTGATATCGAAGGCTTTAAACGCCGGTTTAAAGAGCATCAAGAGTTATCAAGAACGGCTTCCAGTGGCAAGTTTAAAGGTGGTTTGGCCGGCAATGGGGAAATTGAAACGAAATATCATACGGCAACCCATTTACTTAATGCGGCTTTAAAAGAAGTTGTCAGTCGTGATGTCCATCAAAAGGGTAGTAATATCACGAGTGAAAGAATGCGGTTTGACTTTTCTTGCGACCATAAATTAAGCAGTGAAGAATTAAGTCAAACGGAAGCCTTAGTTAATAAATGGATTAAAGAAGGTCTTGATGTTACGGTAAAGGAAATGCCAAAGGCTGAAGCTTTACAAAGTGGCGCGGAATGCATGTTTATTGAAAAATATCCGGATTTAGTAACTGTTTATAGTATTGGTGATGTTTCGAAAGAATTATGTGGGGGTCCCCATGTAAAAAATACTAGCGAACTAGGCCACTTTAAGATTATAAAAGAAGAAAGTTCTTCCGCGGGTGTTAGAAGAATTAAAGCGGTTTTAGAAAATGATTAAATCGAAAGCCGATTATCAAAATTTTATTAAAGTAGAAGCGGCGGCCTATCATAAAAGTTATCCCGACTTTACCTATGAACATCGGATTTTAATTAAATTTTTAAAATTATATCGGAAAGTCGAATATTTTCATAATTGTCGAAAAGATTTAATAGGGAAAATATATTATCAATTGTTATTAAAAAAGTATCAACGTCAAGAAATAAAATATCAAATTTTTTTATCCATTAATACCATTGATATTGGTTTAAGAATTATTCATGTAGGACCTATTTATATTCATGGTGATTGTCAAATAGGTAAGAATTTTAAAATTCATCCCATGACCGTGATTAGTAAGCCATTGGGTCATAACGATAAATATCCCGTGATTGGGGATGATGTTTGGGTTGGCCCTGGCGTTAAAATATTTGGTAAAATTAAAATTGGCGATGGGGCCGTAATTGGGGCTAATGCTTTAGTTAATAAAGACATCGAAGCTAATGCCACTTACGCTGGCAATCCGGCGCAAAAAATAAATGATAAAGGTTATCGTGATTATTTTAAACAAGGCTAAATGTCTTGTTTTTTCTTGGAAAAAAGATATAATTTAAGTAAGCGAGGTAGTTATGGAGGAAAAAAATTTACCAATTCATTTAGGAATTATCATGGATGGTAATGGGCGATGGGCCACTAAAAGGGGGTTAAAACGGAGTGAAGGTCATAAAGCGGGAGCTAGTAATTTAAAAAAGTTATGTCTTTATTTAAATAAAATTGGGTTAAAATATTTATCACTTTATGCTTTTTCGACAGAAAATTTTAAAAGAGAAGAAGCGGAAGTTAATTATTTAATGCAACTTTTTATTACCATGTTTAAAACGGAATTTGCAACGCTTAAAAAAGCTAATATTAAAGTAGTTTTCTCGGGTGGAAGAGAACCTTTAGGAGATGAAGTATGGCAAGCTATGCAAAAAATTACCAATGAAACTAAGGATAATACGGGATGTACTTTAAACATATGTCTTAATTATGGTTCGCAAACAGAAATTGTCGATATGACCAAAAAGATATGTCAAAGATATCAAAATAAAGAAATTACTTTAGAGGATATTACGCCAGAATATATTCAAAAAAATTTATATCAAGATTTACCACCATTAGATTTAGTTATTCGTACCGGCGGTGAAATGCGGTTAAGTAACTTTATGTTATATCAAGCTTCTTATGCCGAGTTTTTCTTTACTAATACTTATTTTCCTGATTTGTCGGAAACCGAACTAGCTAAGATTTTAGAAGATTTTACGCAAAGGAATCGGCGATTCGGGGGCAACTAAAAAAAAGATTGTCAAATCAAAAATTGCATGATAAAGTATTTATAAAAAAAGAGGTTAAATATGGAATTATATGAAGCAATAGAACAATTTTCCAACATTTGCTATCGCAATGATTTTATAAATGCGTTTAATAATAAAAGATATCCTAAAAAGATCGTATTTTTAGGGTTAGATAAAGATTATAGTAAAAAATATAATTGTCAAATGTATAGCTTTCGCATTAATGACCGGGAGCAAAATTATGTTAAAATAGGGTTAGATGCTAAAAATAAAGTAGTTGTACGGGGCTGTACTTGTCGAAATCATCGTTTATATGAAAGCTGTGAACATGTGGCTGGCGTTATTTTATATTTTTACCCAGCTTTAAAAAATTTAGATAACTTTAATATGACGGATTATTCTAATGCCTTTTTAGATCGTTATAATGATAGTGCTACGTCCAAAATCAAAAAAGAAGTAAGGGTCGAAGTGAATATTACGAAAAATGATTCTAATTATTACTATTATAGTCGTGAATATTTAGATATAAAAATAACGATTGGATTAGATAAATTATATAATTTAAATAATAAATTTTCGCGCTTTTGGGAAATTTATGAAAGTCAAGACGATTCTTTTTCGTTTGGCAAAAATTTTACTTATGATCCTACTTGTCATTATTTTAGTGAAGATAGTCAAAAAATTATTGAGGCCTATAATAATTATTTAGAAACTTTAAATTATAATCGACGGAAAGCTGCTAAAAACTTTTTAAAAGCTTTAAAAAATATTCCTTTTGTCTTTAATAATTATAAGATTCCGAGAATTATGGAAGGCTTTCCCATTCGCACAACTTTAAGTAAAGAAAATGAGAAATATATTTTACAATTTATAAAAGAAAATAGTGATTTAGTAATTGAAGATGATTATGAATATGTTTTATATGAAGGAAAACTTTATCATTTAAATATTAAAGAACAAAATTTATTAAAAGATATTTGGGAAGAAGATATTGAAAAATTAGAAATAACTAAAGAGCAATTTAATAAATTTACCAAGGGCTTATTTTTATATTTAAAAAATAATTTAGAAGTTGATGGTTCTGTTGATGATGTTATATTACCTAAAAATATTACTACCGAATTATATTTTGATATTGCTTATAATAAAATAATAGCTAATCCAAAATTTCGTTATGATAATGAAGAAGTAAGTTATTTTGCTAAAAATTCTTTAGTGTTAAGAGATATGGATTATGAAACGGAAGTAATTAATGATGTATTACATTATGGATTTATAATTGAAAATGAGACTTTAGAATTAAAAGATTTAGATCAACAAGTAGTATTTTTAGAAGAAGGTTTAGAAACTTTAGCGGAAAAATATGTAATATATACTTCGGAAAAATTAAAAAATACGCAAATAAAGAAAAAGAGTAATATTACTTCGATGTTTGGCATCGGCAAAGATAATATTTTAAGTTATAGTTTTGATTTAGGGGATATTAATAGTGATGAATTAGTTAATATTTTTAAAAATATTAAAAACAAGAAAAAATATTATCGCTTAAAAAACGGCAATATTTTATCTTTGGAAGATGAATCATTACAAGAATTAGAACAATTAACTGAAGATTTGGAATTAAGTGATGAAGATATTATCAATGGGAAAGGCGAAGTTTTAAAATATCGGGCCATTTATTTAGATAGCTTAAAGAAAAATAAATATAATATTATTAGTACCGATAATTTATTTGATGATTTTATTAAAAATTTTTATGCTTACAAAGATAGTGAACTTACTTTAAGTAATGATGAATTAAAGATTTTAAGAGATTACCAAGTCACGGGCGTTAAATGGTTATATAATTTACAAAAAACAGGCTTTGGCGGTATTTTAGCCGATGAAATGGGCCTTGGTAAAACTATTCAAGTTATTTATTATTTAAAGCAAATATTAAAAGAAGAAGCGGATGCGGCCTTTTTAATTGTTGTTCCAACATCGCTTGCTTATAACTGGGATCATGAATTTGACTTATATGGCCCAAATATTAAAAAAATAATATGTGTTGGACCTAAGGCCAAACGCGAAGCCATCTTAAATGATTACCAAAATGGGGTTATTGTTACAACTTATGGTTTACTTAGAGAAGATGAAGAATTATATCAAAATAAACATTTTCATACAATGATTATTGATGAAGCTCAAAATATCAAAAATTATCAAGCGGGAGTAAGTAAATGTGTTAAAAAAATAAAAGCTAATACCAAATTTGCTTTGACCGGAACGCCTTTAGAAAATTCCATTTTAGAACTATGGAGCATTTTCGATTTTATTATGCCTGGATACTTAGCCACTTTAACGCGCTTTCAAACGAAATATCGGATTAAAGATTTTAACGAAGATAGCGAAAGATTAATTGCTGGCTTAAATAAACAAATTAATCCGTTTATTTTAAGAAGAAAGAAAAGTGATGTTACCAAAGAATTACCGGAGAAACTACTTAATGATATTTTTATTGAACTGGGTGATGAACAAAAGAAACTTTACGTCGCGGAACTTGAAAGAGTGCAAAAAGAAGCGGAAGAAATTATGCAAAATGGTGGTAAAAATGAAATTCAATTTAAAATTTTAACTTTACTTACCCGCTTACGGCAAATATGTATTGATCCAAGTATTATTTATGAAGATTATCAAAACGGTTCAAATAAAATTGATACTTTAATTCATATTATAAAAGAATATATTGCCAACAATCATAAAATTTTAATTTTTTCGTCTTTCCGGACAGCTTTAAATATTGTAAAAACTCAATTAAATGAGGCTAAAATTGCTTCCTTTATGATTGATGGAACGGTAAAAAGCCAAAATCGGATGGCCATGGTTAACGAATTTAATGAAAGTGATAAGGCAAAAGTCTTTTTGATTATGCTAAAATCGGGTGGGACTGGCCTTAATTTAACCGCGGCCGATGTTGTCATTCATCTTGATTTATGGTGGAATCCGCAAGCCGAAAATCAAGCCACAGACCGAGCACATCGAATTGGTCAAACTAAAGTCGTGGAAGTTATTCATTTAATTATGAAAGGCACGATTGAAGAGAAAATATTAGAACTGCAAAATAAGAAAAGATTATTAAGTGATAAAATTATTGATGGCAGTGTGAGAACTAAGAATTTAATTAATGAATTAACGGAAGAAGATATTAAAAATTTATTAGCTTATGAAAATAAAGATTAAACACGTCATTGAAGATTTTTGCCACTAGTGGCAAAAATCTTCAATGAATGTATTGTCAAATTTTTTTAAATATTATATAATTAAATTGTTAAAATATTTAAAAAGAGGAGAAAATAATGAAAGAAATAAAGAGAGATATTTATTTAAATAAGTTAATAAGTCGAAGAGAAAATGGCTTAATTAAAGTAATAACCGGAATTAGAAGATGTGGTAAGTCTTATTTGTTAGATCCCATATATAAAAATTATTTATTGGCGTCCGGAGTTAAAGAAAATCATATTATTAAGTTAGAATTAGATAGAGAAGAAAATAGTAAATATCGGGATCCGCATGAATTAAATCTTTATGTTAAATCGCAAATAAAAGATCAAGATATGTATTATATTTTATTAGATGAAATCCAATTAGTAAATGGTTTTGAATATGTCTTAAATGGTTTTTTATATGAAAAAAATCTCGATGTTTATGTCACGGGAAGTAATTCTAAATTTTTATCATCCGATATTATTACCGAATTCCGGGGAAGAGGCGATGAAATAAGAGTCTTTCCTTTATCTTTTTCGGAATTTGTTGAAGCTTTTAAAGGAGAAAAAATAGAAGCTTGGAATGAGTATGTATTATATGGCGGGTTACCTTTAATTTTAGCGAAAAAAACGGACGAAGAAAAAGCAAAATATTTAAAAGATTTATTCGAACAAACTTATCTAAAAGATATAATTGAGAGAAATAATATTCAAAGAACGGATATTATTGATTCCGTTATTAATATTTTAGCATCTTCAGTTGGTTCGCTTACTAACTCGCAAAAAATATATAATACTTTTGTAAGTAATGGTGAAAAAGATATTTCGTTAAATACGATAAATTCTTATTTAAAATTTATTGAAGATTCTTTTATTGTTAATAAATCTAATAGATATGATGTAAAGGGCAAAAAATATATTCAAACCCCATATAAATACTATTTTTCGGATATTGGTCTTCGTAATGCTCGCTTAAATTTTCGCCAACAAGAAGAAAATCATATTATGGAAAATATCATTTACAATGAATTAATAGTAAGAGGATATAACGTTGATGTCGGTGTCGTGGAACTTAGAGATGAACAAAAAAATAGAAAACAAGTAGAAGTTGATTTTGTGTGTAATTTAGGAAATAAACGATATTATATCCAATCAGCATTAAATTTAGAAACAAGAGAAAAAACCATTCAAGAGGAACGACCTTTAATGAATATTGATGATAATTTTAAAAAAATAATTGTTATAAAAGATAATATCAAACATTGGTACACCGAAGAAGGAATATTAGTTATAGGTATTCAAGAATTTTTATTAAATCCTGATAGTTTAGATTTATAATTGGAGGAGTATGGATGGAAAAATGTTAGAAGTAAAATTATATGATTTAGGCTATTGCGAAGAAAAAGAATATACGCGCGTAGTTTGTGTATGTCGTTATCAAGGAAAATATGTTTTTTGTTATAATACCAAAAGAAAGGGTTGGGAAATTCCAGGCGGTCATATCGAAGAAGGTGAAACTTGGCAAGAAGCGGCGAAAAGAGAAATGTATGAAGAAACTGGCGCTACAAAAATTAAATTAACCCCAATATGTGTATATAAAATTAGTACTTTTGCTTTACTTTGTAATTGTGAAATTTTAGAAATGGAAGATTTACCTAAAAATTATGAAATGGCTAAAATAATGCTAGCCGACGATTTACCTAATAATTTAACATATCCGGATACCTTTAAATTATATTTTAAAACGGTTAAAGAAAAAATGAATTTATAATTAAAATTAGAAATGAGGTAAAAAGATAATGGAATATTGGGATCTGTATGATAAAAATCGCCAAAAATTAAATAAAGTAGTTAAAAGAGGAGATTATTTAAAAGATGACGAATATCATTTAGTAGTAAATGTGTGGCTCAAAAATAATCAAAATGAATTTTTAATTACGCAAAGAAGTGCTAATAAAAGTTTTGCCTTTATGTGGGAATGCACTGGAGGTTCGGCTCTTAAAGGTGAAACTTCAAAAGAAGCAGCCATAAGAGAAGTTAAGGAAGAATTAGGAATTGATGTTAGTAAATCGAAAGCAAAATTAATAGGTTCAACTTTAAGATATTATGAAGGATGTCCTGATATTTTAGATGTTTGGTTATTTGAATGCAACGCTAAATTAGAAGATGTTAAAGTTCAAGTAGAAGAAGTAAATGATGTAATGTGGGCAAGTACTAAAAAAATATATGAATTATATAAAAATAATAAATTTGAAGCCAATGCCTTTTTTGAAGATGTTTTAAAAATAAAATAATTTTATAAAGTAAAAGTAAATTTTAAATGAAAAAAATTCATTTTCTTTTTTCCACTTTTTCAATTTTTAAGGTATAACCAATAGGACCTAAAATGCTTAACATTGATTTTATGGTTGGCGAACTACTGCCATTTTCAATGCGAGCAATTTTAGTTCTAGATACTTTAGAATATTTAGAAAATAGTTCTTGCGTTAAATTATTTTCTTTCCGAAAACTAATAAATTCTTTAATAAATATTTCATTTAACTCTTCGGGATTATAATTTGTTTCAATATAGTTTACATCATAGTCCATATGCTTCACCATATATATTGTATCATATTTGTTACAAGAAGTGTAAAGTTCTATTGAAAAATAGAACTTTTTATTTTATAGTGTAATTAGAATATGGAGGATATATGACGAAAAAAGATTTAAAAGTAAAAAGGGCCATTGAAGATATAAAAGAAAATCATAACTGGTGTTGGGCTAATGAAATTGATTATCGTAATAAAAATGAATTAAATTTTCCCATATTGTTTTATAGAGGTAAAAAAATTACTTATGCAGAATTTATGGAAATTTCAAATAAAATGGCATGTAGTTTAAAAAAGATGGGATATGGACCTGGAAAAGAAGTATTAGCTTGTATGTCTAATAGTGTAGAATTTGTAATGCTTTTAAGGGCAACAAGTTTAGTTGGAGCAGAATTTCATGTATTTGGAGAAAGTTTTGCTCCGGATTATATCGAACAAATTATTAGTAAATCTATAGCAAAATCGAATATTAATGCAATCTTTATAACTGATAATATGTATTCAAAAATGCAAGGAATAGTTAATAAATTTCCTAATATAAAAAAAATTACTTTTTCTCTTGCAGATTCATTACCAAATGGTTTAGACCCTTATATAGAATTTGATAGATATTTTTATGATTTTAAAAATCTTGTTCCAGATTTGAAAGAAAACGATAATAATATTATTAATCGTGAAGAATTTTTAGCCTATGGGTTAGACCAACCAAAAGTAGTAAATAATGAAACAAGACTTGACGATGATTTTTTAATTAGTTACACAAGTGGTTCGACAAAAGGTAATAAGCCTAGCGCAATTGTTCATACCAATGGTAGCTTAATATATATGGGAAGATTTCACGATGCTGATATATCTGGCTTGCCACAAACCAAACATATTAGAGTTTTAGCTCATATACCAACTCATTCTAATACTGATGTAATAACAAGTATTTCAGACTCAATTATGCAAAGTTGTACTGTTGCATTAGAACCAATTTATAATGAATATTTTTTCTTATTTTCTTTAATAATTAACGAAGTTTCATTTGCACCTGCTACAAGAGGATTTTGGCTTAGAGCATGCAAACAATATGAAAATAATCCAATTTTTAAAAATTTTAAATTAAAAAAATTATATATTCCTACATTAGTAGGAGAACCTAAATCTCCTGGCGAAGAAAAATATATAAATAGTGTTTTAAAAAAGATGTCTGCAGGAACAGGTGTTATACCTAAACCAATAACCCCCGCTACACTTTCTTTTGGTGGTGGAGATACTGAACATGGAGGATTATTTTTTACATTATATGTTAGTTTGATGGAAAAATTAAATAAGATACGTTTTCATCGTGGTGAGTTAGGGTTAATACCATTTAATAGCTCAATGGAAATTGTTTGCTTAGATGAACAAGGAAATCATTTAGGTCCAAATCAATTAGGCATTTTGGCGGCTAATTCTCTTACAGTTATGAAAGAGTATAAAGACAATCCCGAAAAAACAAAACAGTTTTTTGTTCAAGATTCTAAAGGGAAAACATATGCTACGATGAATGTTTATGGTTATATAGATAAATATAAAACTGTGCATATGAAAGGTCGAAAAGATAGTATTGCTTTAAGTGATGGTCGGGAAATTCCGTATTTTTATATAATTGACATTGTGACAAAAGATAGTAAAAATATTTTGTCAGCTGAATTGGTTAATATAGGTTCTGAATTTGTTATTCATATTGAACCATATCCTAATAGAATTATATCTGAAAACGAAATTATTGAAAGTACAGTATTGCGTTTAGTTAGTGCCGGAATACCCTTAGAAATTTTGAATAAAATTTATTTTAGAATTCGAAATAATGAAGAATCTTTTCCATTATCCGGATGTGGAAAAAGAAATAATTTAGAATTAATTGAAGAAGGATTAACTTCTGATATTATTAAAGCATGTGTTAATAATGAACAAGTGGAAATATTGAAACCATTTAAAGAAAAAAGTAAAAAATTAGTAAAAGAATAAATATAAAAGGTGTTGATTATGGGAGCGGCGTTATTAATTATTTGTAGTATTATTTATAGTTTAACATTATTAATTGTTTATAAATCTAAACCACATATTAAAACTGTTGAAAATAAAATATTTTCGATTTTAATAATTTTAAATTTGTTTGGATTAATAATTGAGTTAGCTAACTATTTTTTAGTTTTGTATAATACAGAATGTCTTTTAACTTATATTATTTCAAAAATTTATTTAATATATTTGTTAACTTTTATAATATTATTTACATATTATGTAATCTATATTTCTTTTGAAGATTCTACTAAATATAAAAGTAAACTAAATGAAATTAGAAGTAATATGATAAAAATAATGGGCTTTTGTTATTTTACATTTTTATTACTGGTAACTTTTTTACCAATAAATTTTAGTAATGAAAATGGAGTTTATACCTATGGACCAAGTATTAATGTTGTTTATGTAGTTTCAATAACTTGTATATTATGTTGTATAGTGTTTATGTTTTTGAATTTTAAAAATATAAAACATAAAAAGTATTTACCATTATTCTTTTTTATGCCACTAGGCATGATTGCAATGCTAATTCAAAATATATTTCCTAGCATAACTTTAATAACATCTGTTGAAACATTTATAGTGTTTCTTATGTACTTTACAATTGAAAATCCCGATGTAAAAATGATTGAACAACTTAATATTGCAAGAGATCAAGCTGATAAAGCAAATAAAGCTAAAACGGAATTTTTATCAAATATGTCGCATGAAATAAGAACACCACTTAATGCGATTGTTGGTTTTAGTAATTTACTTTTAGAAGATAAAAATATTCCTGATACTAGCAAAGATGAAATAAAAGATATTATTATGGCCGGTGATAATTTGCTCGAAATAGTAAATGGTATCTTGGATATATCCAAGATTGAAGCTAATAAAATGGAAATTGAAGCTAATGAATATAGTTTTAAAAAGTTAGCAGATGAACTTGTTACTTTAACAAAAGGTAGAATCGCCGAAAAGCCCCTTGAATTTAAAGTTAGTATTGATGAAACTATTCCGCCAGTGTTATATGGGGACGCTCAAAAGGTAAAACAAATATGTGTTAATATTTTAACTAATGCCGTTAAATACACCAAAGAAGGTTGGATAGAACTTAAAATTAGTCATGTGGCTAAGGATGGTGTGTGTCGTTTAATTATTTCCGTAGAAGATACCGGTATTGGCATAAAAGAAGGCAATATTAATCGGTTATTTGATAAATTTGACCGTCTTGATGTTGACAAAAATGTCACTATCGAAGGAACTGGCTTGGGACTTGCTATTACCAAAAAGTTACTCGACATGATGAATGGTAAAATTGTGGTCCAAAGTACTTTAGGTAAAGGTTCGAAATTCACGGTATCAATTGATCAAAAAATCGTGGAAAATCCAACTATTAAGATAGAAGAAGCCGAAAAAGTCATCGAAAAAGTTCAAGTAAAGAACGAAAAATTAGTTTTAATTGTCGATGATAATAAAATTAATTTAAAAGTGGCGGAACGTTTACTGGAAAGTTATGGCATTAAAAGTGTGTCCGTGGATAATGGGTATGACGCCATTGAAAAAATTAAAAATGGCGAAAAGTTTGATTTAATTTTGATGGATGATATGATGCCTAAATTAAGTGGAACCGAAACTTTCCACGAACTAGAAAAGATTGAAGGCTTTAATATTCCCGTGGTTGCTTTAACGGCCAATGCCTTGACGGGGGAAAAAGAAAAATACTTAGCCGAAGGTTTTAATGATTATTTGGCTAAACCAATTAATAAAGATGAATTAAATAATGTAATAAATAAATATTTAAATCAAGAATAGAAAGGATGAGAAAAATGAAAGATGTAAATATTTTAATTGAAGCAGGCGTAGATGTTAAAAAGAGTTTGGAACTTTTTGGTGACATGGAAACTTATAATGAAACCCTAGAAACCTTTTTACAAGAAGTTGAACCTAAACTTAAAAAGTTACAAGAATTTAAAGAAATTGGGGATATGGCCAATTATGCGATTCAAGTTCATTCTTTAAAAAGCGATGCGCGTTATTTTGGTTTTGAAACGTTAGCTGATCTTGCTTATAAACACGAAATGGAAAGTAAAGCTAATAACATGTATTTTGTGACTAGTAATTTTGAAGATTTAATGCAAGAAGCTAATAAAATAATAAATTTAGTTAAAAAATATATGGGCCGTGAATATAAGGAAGAAGATATAAAAGTGGAAACTAAAGAAAAAGATAAAGCCATTTTAGTAGTTGATGATTCCAATATTATTCGTAGTTTTATTGATAAAATATTTAAAAATGATTTTGATGTTATTATCGCCAGCGATGGTAAAGAAGCATTAGATATTTTAAATAATCCGGATGAAAGAACGCGAATTAAAGCCATTTTACTTGATTTAAATATGCCTAATGTTAATGGTTTTGAAGTTTTAGATTATTTCCGGGAAAAAGATATGTTTAAAAAATTCCCAGTTTCTATTATCACCGGGGTTGATGATAAAGAATCAATTGCGAAAGCTTTCAAATATCCAATTGTTGATATGTTAACTAAACCATTTAATGAACGCGATGTTAAAGCGATTTTAGAAAAAACGTTAAATAGTAATATTTAAAAAAGCAAATGTTTTGCTCCAAATGCCAAAACACTTGCTTTTTTTTAATATAACAAAAAATTGTTACTGGATATCACGTCTAATAGAATAATTAAAGTAATTCTTTTAACCATAATAATTTTGCTCATCATATAAACCATAAAAAGGAGCGATATTTATTTAAATTAAGATGTTTCTAACCAGTAACAATAAATATAGTATAGTGTATTTTTCTAAAAAAAACAATATTTTTTCGAGAAGGTTGTCTTTGAATTTATGGATAATTTCCAAAATTTATAATAATTTTGTCCTGTTTTGTCGAAACGCTTGCAATTATTTTTTTAGTGTTTAAAATATAGTCTCTGTTATCGGAGGAAAGTATCTACTATTATTTGAGTACGGGGGTTTTGGTCACTACTTTTGTAGAGAACAAGGCATGAGGAAAGGAGAGTAGATAGTATGTCCGAGGTGTTTTATCTAAGGCTGCTAATTTTATTACTCATTTTAGAAATAAAACGAGAAAATAAAAAAGATACTTCCCATAAGTAGGAGTATCTACCCAAAAACGTAGATGCTACCTTGCCGGTAACATTTACAATTTAATTATAATCTAATTTTGAATAAAAAACAACTACTTAAAGCCAAAAAGAAGAAAAAAGATTAAAGTTATTGAATATGAATTTAGATAAAGAAATTTTGAAAAACTTTATAAAGTGGAAAGTGGTATAATAAAAACAAGGTGATTATGTTGAAAGAAGTTATATATAATTATGATAATTTAAAAGATGAAGATGTAACTGAAACGGTTATAAGAATGAAAGCTTTAATTATAAATTCTAATAATATTTATATTGGAAATGAAAATGGAATTTTTCAATTTCCTGGTGGTCATTTGGAAGAAGGCGAAACTTTTAATGAATGTTTAAAAAGAGAAGTTTTAGAAGAAACAGGTATTATATTGGAAGATAGTGAAATTGAAAGACCTTTTATGAAAGTTACATTTTTGAATAAAGATTGGCCTGAAATAGGCAAAAATAGAAAGGCCGAAATTTATTATTATGTTATTAAAACAAATAAAAAACCGGATTTAACCAAAGTAAAATATACCGAACATGAAAAAGCGGGTAATTTTAAAATTGCAGAAATTCCTTTAAAAGATGCTATTGAAAAAATAAAAGAAAATATTCCTAATAATGAAAAAAATAAAGTTATTGCTCCGGATATGATTTCCGCAATAGAAGAATATTTAAAACAATGTGATGAATAAAATGAAATTTATAGAAAAAATTTATAATTCAGATAATCTAACCCTGGATGATATTGAAGAAACAACAACAAGGGCTAGAGCTATTATAATAAATTCGCAGGCTCAAATTTTATTATGTTATTCTAATGAACTAGCGCACTATGAGTTTCCTGGAGGTCATTTAGAAGAAAATGAGACATTAATTGAAGGTTTAAAAAGAGAAGTTTTAGAGGAAACAGGAATAAAATTAAAAAATAAAGATATTCAACCTTTTTATGTTATAAAATATTATTGTAAAAATTATCTAGGAACAAAAAATAATAGACTGGTAGAAATTTATTATTTTATAGTAAAGACAAACCAACATTATAATTTAAATAAATTAAAACTAGATAAACAAGAAATAACCGAAAAATACGAATGTGTATATATTTCTGTAAAAGAACTTAAAAATATTCTTCTAGAAAATAAAAAAACGACAAAGGAAAGTAATACAGCTTTAGATGATATGTTATTAGTATGGAATGAATATATAAGAAAGTTTAATGGTGAATTATATGGAGGATTATGATATTTTTAATGAAATGAATAATATTCAAAATAGAAAATGTATTATGATGTTTGAAGATGATGAGAATTTTATTGCCAATAATATTTTAAATAAAGATTTTGAATTAATCCCTTTTAGATTGTCTTATGATCTTTCTAATCATTCAACGAAATATATCGAAAATACAAAAGAATTATTTGCTTATTATTATAATGATAAAAACAGTTATAAAAATGAATTGTTAAGATTAAAAAAACATTTTGTTCATTATAGACGGTTTCCTTTTATTGTTTATATCCCAAAATCTATAGAAAATTTTGAAACTTTATATAAAATGTTTATAGATTTAAATATTGAATGTGTTTTTAATAAAGAACAATTTTTGAAAAAAATTAACAATGACGAAAAACTTATTTTGATTGATAGCGATGATACTTTAAGAAAATCAGATGGAAATATTTCTGAAAGGACCAAAAATGTCATAACTCAGTTAAAAAAACAAAAATATCATATTGTTGTTTGTACTGCTCGGCCAAGATATCATGCCTTAAAAGTTTCACAGGAAATAAATGGTGATGAATTTTTGGTTTCTTCAAATGGTGCGGAAATTTATGATATTCAAAATAAAACCATTCTTTCAAATACTTTTATAGAAAAAAAAGATATATATCTTCTTATAGATTATGCTCAAAAACATAATTTACGTTTTATTTTAACAACGGATAATATAGAATATGTAACCAAAGATATTAGAAATAACAATCAAAAACTCATTGATTTAAATAAATATAAGCAACAGTTGTCAAATATAAATATAAAACAATGTATGTTTATAGATAAAAATCAAGAAGAGATAGAAAAAGCTAAAGAATATGTCATGAACTATAATAGTTTGAATATTGTTAATGAAATTAAAGAAGACGATTTCTATGAAGAAAAGTGGTTCAGTATTGGTAGCATAAATTCTTCCAAAGGTAATGCCCTAAAATTTTTAGCAGATTATTTAAATATTCCCATAAAAAATACAATTGCTATCGGTGATGATAAAAATGATATTTCGATGCTTCAAGCAAGTGGATTTAGTGTTGCTATGGAAAACTCTACCATCGATGTAAAAAGTATAGCAGATTATGTAATCTTATCTAACAATTTAGATGGTGTCGCCTTATTTTTAGAAAAAATATTAAATTCTATTATAGAGTAACTAAAAAATAGGTTGACATAAATTAGTAAAAGTATTAAATTATATTTAAGTTATTTTGAAGAGGTAATTTATGAAGAAAAAATTAAATTGGCCATTCATTAATAATGAAAATTTTATTGAAGATAAAAAATTATCTTTAGATGCTTTAGCTACGTCTTTAAAACGGTAAACTTAAATCAAGTTGCCGTTTTTTGTTTTTTAAAGGAGGAGTAAAGATGAGGATTCAGAATTTATTAGAACTGGTTAAAAGTTATAATGAAACGGAAGTAGAAATAGTCAAAAAGGCTTATGATTATGCGGCTTATTTACATGAGGGCCAAACCCGTCAAAGTGGTGAGCCTTACATTATTCATCCTTTAAATGTGGCTTATATTCTAGCCGAAATGCATGCCGATCGGGATACTTTATGTGCGGCACTATTACACGATACATTAGAAGATACCAATATAACCAAAGAAGATATTGCCCAAAATTTTAATAAAACGATTGCTAATTTAGTTGATGGAGTTACGAAAATTAGTAAACTTAATACGTCGAGTAAAACGGATTTAAATATGGCTAATACCCGGAAAATAATATTAGGTTTAACGACTGATGTTCGGATAATTATTATTAAACTGGCCGACCGCTTGCATAATATGCGAACTCTCCAATATAAAACCGAATTTAAACAAAAAGAAAATGCTTTAGAAACCATGGAAATATTTGTGCCTTTAGCTTATTATTTAGGAGCTTACCGCATAAAACAAGAATTAGAAGATTTAGCTCTGCAATATTTAAAACCTGATGTTTATCAAGATATTAAAGAACAAAAATTAAAAATTGAAGATAGTAGTAAAGATTGTTTACAAGAAATGATGGGCTCTTTAGATGAAGTTTTACTGAAAGAAGAAATAAAACATGAAATAAAGGCCAGAACAAAAAACATTTATGGCATTTATAAATCTTTAGAAAAAGGTCAAAAACTCGCCGACATTCATGATTTGTTAGCTTTAAAAATAATGGTCGAAAATATTAAAGAATGTTATGTGACCTTAGGTTTAGTTCATAGCCTGTATCATCCCATTAATAGTCGGTTTAAAGATTATATCGTTAGTCCAAAAACAAATATGTATGCCTCCCTTCATACGACCGTTTTTGGTCCCAATGAAAAATTAGTGCAAACGCAAATAAGAACTTTTGATATGGATAAAATAGCCTCTTTTGGTCTAACTACCTATTGGGATTTAAATAAAGGGGAAGCCAGAGGCAAAATGCAAGAAGCCTTAAAAGAAAAATATCAATTTTTTAAATCATTACAAGATATAAATAAAATGTTTACGGATAACAAAGAATTCGTTAATCAAATAAAGCAAGAATTATTCACGGATAAAGTTTATGTTTATACGACTAAAGGCGAAATATTAGAATTGCCGAAAGGAGCTACCGTTGTCGATTTTGCTTATAAAATTCATACCTTTATTGGTAATACGATGATTGGAGCTTTAGTTAATAATGAATTAGTCCCTTTAAATTATGTTTTACAAAATAAAGATTGCGTTCGCATCTTAACGGATGAATTATCCTTTGGTCCTAAAGATAGTTGGTTAGAATACGCTAAAACGAGTAATGCGCGGAAGAAGATAAGAGAATTTAATCGGAGGTAAGAAAATGAAAAAAAGAATAACGTAGAATATTTTTGGACTTTTAAAATTTTCAAATTATAAGATTTATAGGAAGGTAAAAAATGAATCAAATTTTAAATAATAAAAATACTGATTATGCTAAAAAATGTTTTGAAAAAGCAGTTAATTTAGGAATAAATTTTAAATTAAATCAAAATGTAAAACAAAATAATTTTGATATTAATAAATTTTCCAATCTTTTTGAAATTCCTAATTTTGGCAAACCGGTTGATAAATTAATAACGGATTTTGAAAAAAATATTTTGCCATTTTGTACTAATTTTTCTAGTGTAAATTTTATGGGTTTTCCTGATGCTGGAAATTCAATCTCTGGAATTTCTGGAGCAATTATTTCTGATTTTTTACAACAAAATTTAATTAATTCAACCTTTTGTGCGCCAATTGCTACATTTACTGAAATTGCAGTAATAAAATGGTTAAGAGAAATAATAGGATATAAAATTCAAGATATAACTAATATATGGGATGTGGGTGGCATAATAACGTATGGAGGAACCGGTAGTAATGCAACGGCAATGTTATTAGCCAGAGAAAATTATCATAAAAATACCATGATTAAGGGCGTTAGAAATCCTCAAAAATATAAAGTAATAATTCCTAAAGATATTGGTCATTATAGTATTAAAAGTAGTTTAATGTGGATTGGTTGTGGCGATAATGTTATCGAAGTAGAAACAAAAGATTTTAAATATGATTTGAAAAAGTTGGAAAAAGTACTAAAAGAAAATAAAGGTAATATTATGGCCGTAGTTGCTTATGTTGGCGATAGTAGAACAATGACTATAGATAATTTAAAAGAGATAGCCAATCTTGTAAAGAAAATAGATCCAAATATTTGGCTTCATGCGGATGCTTGTCATGGTTTTTCCTTAGCATTTTCCGAAAAATTAAAAGCTAAAATTTCTGGTATTGAGTTATTTGATAGTATTTCAACTGATCCACATAAAGTATTGGCAATTCCTTATTGTATCAGTGCATTATTAATAAAAAATCCTGAAAAAATGAAATTAATAACTTCAACTTCCGATTTAATTATGCAAGAAAATTTTGCTTATGGCCAAATAACCCCTTTTATTGGTTCTAAAAGTTGGGTATCATTAAAATTATGGTTTGCTCTAAAAAGTATAGGTGTTAATGGTATTGGTAAAATAATCGAAAAAAGATGTAAAATGGCCAATTATTTAAAAAATAAAATAATTAAAAGTAATGAATTTGTGCTTATAAATGATGTAAATATTAATTCGGTAGTATTTATGTATGTTGGCAACAAAAATAATCCTAAAAGTATTGATTATTTAAATGAATTAAGTACTAAAATTTACAATTACATGTTACAAGATGGTAAGTATTATTTGCATAAGTTTACTTTACCCGATAATAAAGGAATTCTTAAAAAAGATGCACTATTAATACCATTAAGATATATGTCTGGAAATGATAATATAAGTAAAAAGGATATAGATGATATGTTAAATTATATTATCAAAGTTGCTAGGATGTTAGAAAATGAATAAAATATGTAAAAAATATTGTGAATTAATGCAAAATAAATTTCCGCATGTCATTGATTCAATTGTAATATATGGCTCCAACATATATAATATAAGTTCTAGTGATTTAGATGTATGTTTAATTGTTAATAAATGTGATGAGAAATTAAAATTCGAAATGATTAAAGAAACTATTTTTTTTCATAAACAACAAAATCTTAAAATAGATGAGGAAATACCCCATAGTAATAAGCTTATTTATACTTGGAATGAAATAGAAGAAGCCTTGTTCTATGCCCAT
>CANROR010000012.1 GCA_947632275.1 uncultured Bacilli bacterium
AGTTTTCTCGGCATAAAGTCGCATTATTACTTATTATTGATTATTCCAAAAGTTGCACTTGACTTTTTAATTAATAAGAAAAAATAAGCATTTTGTTGCTTATTTCAAATATTTTTTAAAAGTTTTAAATTCCGTTGCATTATCTAGTTCGGTACTCGCTAGTTGTTGCAATAAATCTTTTTGTTTCCGATCAATTTTGGTCGGAACAATAATATCAATAACGGCATACATATTACCGCGCATTAAAGAATTAGGACTTTTAATACCTTTACCTTTTAATTTTAATTTGGTTCCGTGTTGCGTTCCGGCCTTAATTTCCAAAATAACATTACCAGTCAACGTCGGAATTTCTTTTTTACAACCTAATGTTGCTTCCGTAATAGTTGTTGGAACTTTTAAATATATATCATCGCCATCGCGTTCGAACAAAGGATGTTTAGCGATTTTAAATTCCACATAAATATCGCCAGCACTACCGCCACTACGGGAAGCATTGCCTTTACCACTTAAACGAAGTTGATAGCCATCATCTACTCCTTCCGGAATCGTTACGGTAAAGGTTTTATTTTTCGAAATAATTCCTTTCCCGCGACATTCATCACAAGTATTTTCATAACTTTTACCTTTCCCGCGACATTCGGGACAAACCTTTTGGGTTTGCATATAACCAAAAATAGTTTGTTGTTGTTCTAAAACGCGACCGGCTCCGCCACAGGTACGACATGTTTTTTCATTAAAGCCACCTTTACCATCACATTTAGGGCAAGTAACGTCTAAGTTAAGTTTAATATCCTTTTCACAACCAAAGACGGCTTCTTCAAATGTTAAATTTAATAAAACGCGTTCATCTTGACCGCGACTTCGCGCTTGGGAAGATCCCCGCGAGCGACCGAAGCCCCCGAAACCAAAGCTACCTCCAAACAAATCATTTAAGATATCATCTAAATTAATATCACTAGCATCAAAACCACCGAAACCACCGGCACCGGCGCCGCCATTTTGAAAGGCCGCATGGCCAAATTGATCATATTGTTGCCGTTTCGTCGGATCGGATAAAACCGCATAAGCTTCGCCGATTTCTTTAAACTTTTCGGCCGCTCCCGGTTCTTTATTTACATCGGGATGATATTGTTTGGCAAGTTTCCGAAAAGCTCGTTTGATTTCTTCATCTGTAGCATTTTTACTAACGCCTAAGACTTCATAATAATCTTTTTTATCCATTATTTTTCACCTACTTCGTATAATTTTCTTAATTCTTCTACTAAGTCTTTAAAATATAGAAATGCTTCTTCCATCGTCTTAGGATCAGTCATATCAACGCCCGCGACTTTTAATGATTCAATTGGGTCTTTAGTACAACCAAGTCCTAAAAATTTTAAATAATTTTGGCAAGCATTAGCCTTACCATTTAAAATATCCATGGCAATTTTAATCGCCGCCGCATAGGCCGTCGCATATTGATAAACGTAAAAAGAAGAATAAAAATGTGGTATGCGTGACCATTCATGTTTGATATATTTATCAACGACAATATTTTGACCAAAATAATCTTTATTTAATTGATAGTAAATACCTTCCATGACTTCATGCGTTAAAACGCCACCGGCTTCTTCATATTCATGAATTTGCTTTTCAAAATCGGCGAACATGGTTTGGCGATAGATCGTCGCCTTAAAATCTTGAATTAAATCATCAATTAAGTATTTCTTTTCCTTAATATCATTAGTATGATTAATTAAATATTTACTTAATAAAATTTGATTTACTTGACTAGCTACTTCGGCTACGAAAATGGAATAATTATAGTCTTGATAATTTTGATTTTTGATCGCATAGTAATAATGCATGGCATGCCCTAGCTCATGAATTAAAGTCGAAACATTTTCTAGCGTTTCATCGTAACTTAATAAAACATAAGGATGGACATTATAGCAAGCCGTACAATAAGCACCATTTCTTTTACCATCATTAGGACAAAAATCAATCCATCTTTCCGTGAAGGCCTTATCTAAATTTTTTAAATAATCGGGTCCTAAAACATTTAAGGCCTCTTTAATTAAATCTTTAGCTTCGGCAAGCGAATATTTTTTATTTAGATTTTCACAAATCGGAGCATATGCATCATATAAATGAAGTTTATCAACACCTAAAGCTTCTTTTTTAATAAGCCAATAATTACTTAAAGGCGCAATATTTTGCCGAACTGTTGTAATTAAATTATCGTATACTTCCCGCGGAATATCGTTTTGGTAAAGACTTGCATCTAATGCATTAGGATAACCTCTTAATTTGGCCATATTATTATCATTTTTAACTAAATAACCTAAAAGATAAGCATAAGTATTTTTAAATTTACCATAAGTTGTATGTAATTTCGTAAAAGCATTCTTGCGAATATCTCGGTTTTTACTTTTATTTAATAACCGATAAGTTTTTTCGTCTAATTCAACTAATTTACCATTTTCATCTTTAATCTTCCCAAATTTTAAGTCCGCATCCGTTAGCATAGTAAAAACATCATCAGGGGCCGACATCGCGCTACATAAAGACGCAATAACTTTTTCTTCTTTGCTACTTAAAGTATATTTTTGATATTTAAATAGTTCTTTAAGCATCCTTTCATAAGCTTTTAACTTCCTATTTTCTTTTATAAAACTAGCGATTATTTGATAATCTTTTTTTAATATTTCGGGAACCGCGAAAGAAGTAGCCACGGCATATTTTTCGTAAAGTTTGCTTACTTTGCCAAATAATTCTTGATATTTTGTATTCGTCGTATCTTGATCATTTTGCATATGAGCATAAACATATAATTGCTCCATATTTTTAGCACAATCAAGATCAAAAGTTAAAAAGTTTAATAAGGTATCCGCATTATCTAAAATATGGCCTTGATAAGAAGCGTATTTTTCCAAGTTAGTTTCTAACGTAGTATAAGCTTCCGTAAAATCTTTTTCCGTTTTATAGATATCCGTGACATTCCATTTCAAATTTTCCGCATATTCTTCTCTTTTTTTCATCTTTTCACCTCGAGACTAAAAAGTTCTAGTCACCTAGAACTTTTTCTTATTTTTCTTCGTATGTCGCATCTTCGACTTTTTCATGCGAATCATCTTTTTTATCGTCAGTTGATTCTTTTACTTCTTGTTCTTTGGCCGCTTGTTCATATACTTTGGCTGCTAAATCCATTGCTACTTTATTTAATTCTTCGGTCTTTTGCTTAATTTCATCCGTGTTGGTACCTTCCAAAGCTTTCTTAAGTTCGGCAAGTAAATCTTCGGCTTTTTGCTTATCATCGGCACTTACTTTATCGCCTAAATCTTCTAAGGCTTTTTCGGTTTGGAAAACCATACTATCGGCATTATTTCTAACTTCCGCTTCTTCTTTCTTCGCTTCATCGGCTTCTTTATTAGCTTCGGCTTCTTTAACCATCTTATCGATTTCTTCATCCGTAAGGTTTGTGCTTGACGTTATCGTTATTGATTGTTCTTTATTTGTTCCTAAATCTTTAGCTTTAACATTAACAATACCATTAGTATCAATATCAAAGGTTACTTCAATTTGCGGTACTCCTCTTTTTGCCGGAGGTAAATTCGTAAGTTGGAAGTTACCTAAAGTTTTGTTATCAGAAGCCATTGGTCTTTCCCCTTGCAAAACATGGATATCAACGGCCGGTTGATTATCTGCCGCCGTAGAGAACACTTGACTCTTGCTTGTTGGAATTGTCGTATTTCGAGGAATTAAAACCGTCATGACATTACCAAGGGTTTCAATACCAAGGGATAATGGGGTAACATCTAGTAAAACGATATCATCAACTTCGCCAGTTAAAACCCCACCTTGAATAGATGCCCCCATCGCCACAACTTCATCGGGGTTAACACTCTTATTAGGTTCTTGGTCTAATTCTTTTTTAACAAGTTCTTGAATATAAGGAATTCTGGTTGAACCACCAACTAAGATAACTTTGTCGATATCTTTAGCTTTAAGTTTAGCATCTTTTAAAGCTTTTCTTACTGGTTCAAGCGTTGAATCAAATAAATCGCGACATAAGTCTTCAAATTTAGCTTTCGATAAAGTTACTTCCATATGTAAAGGTCCTTCATCAGATTGCGCAATAAATGGTAAAGATATTTGCGCATTTGTCATTCCTGATAAATCTTTTTTCGCTTTTTCGGACGCATCTTTAATTCTTTGCATCGCCATTGGATCTTTACTTAAATCAATGCTATGTTCTTTTTTAAATTCTTCAACTAAATAATCGGATACTCTTTTATCAAAGTCATCGCCACCTAAATGGTTATTACCACTGGTAGCTTTAACTTCAAAGACGCCATCGCCTAGTTCAAGAATAGAAACATCAAATGTTCCACCCCCTAAGTCATAAACTAAAATAGTTTCTAGTTTATCTTGTTTATCTAAGCCGTAGGCTAAAGCCGCCGCCGTTGGTTCATTAATAATTCTTTCAACTTCTAGACCGGCAATCTTACCCGCATCTTTCGTTGCTTGTCTTTGGGAATCGTTAAAGTAAGCAGGCACCGTAATAACGGCTTTCGTAACTTTTTCGCCTAAATAACTTTCGGCATCTTTCTTTAATTTCATTAAAATTTTGGCACTTATTTCTTGAGGTGTCCATTTCTTACCGTTTGCTTCGACTTTTTCATCTGTACCCATTTTTCTTTTAATTGATGAAATCGTATTTTTAACATTAGTTACGGCTTGTCTTTTGGCAACTTCACCGACTAATTCTTCATCGCCTTTAAAAGCGACAACGGAAGGTGTTGTTCTATTACCTTCACTATTAGGGATAACCTTAGGTTCCCCTCCTTCTAAAACAGCCACACATGAATTGGTTGTTCCTAAATCAATACCTATAATTTTACTCATAATTTTTTCCTCTTCCTTTCTTATTTATTCGTAAATTATTCACTAACTCTAACCATTGCATGTCTGATAACTTTATCTTTATAAGTATAACCTTTTTGTAAAACATCTAAGACAATGCCTGGTTCTGTATTTTCTTCATGGACAGTTAATACTGCTTCCATCGTATTTGGATCAAATGCTTGTTTTAAGCAATCGATTTCTTTGACTTCGCTTGCTTCTAAAATATTTTTTAAATTACCATAAATCATTTTAAAGCCATCTAAGAATTTCGAAAGCTCATCCGTCAAGTTACTATCATCAAGCATAATTGCCCGTTCAAAATTATCAACAATGGTTAAAATTTTTAAAATTAATTCTTCCCCTTCGTATTTACAAATTCGGGCCATTTCTTCATCATAACGCCGGCGCATATTTTGCATTTCGGCACTTAATCTTAAAACTTTATCATTTAAATCTTGATTTTCTTTTTTTAATTTTTCTTCCTCTTTATTAACTTTTGGTTTATTATTAACCTTTTTCTTAATTTCTTTAACTTTTTTCTTCTTGGTTAAATTTTCTTTTTGTTCTTTTTCCATTATTCTCCTTTTCTATTATCAATTTCATCATCAATATAATTTAAAAGACCGACAATTCTTTGATAATCCATGCGTTTAGGACCAATGATAGCAATGGTTTTTTCTTCGCCATCAATATTATATTTTTTCCGAATTATGGTCACATTAGGATCAAATTCCGTTTCTTCACCAATGTAAATTTTAACTTCGGCATCATCATCGTCCACATTATGTTCAATTTTTTTAATTAAAGCCATATCTTCTAACTTATTAGCCAGTCTTTTCATTTCATCAACATTATTATATTCGGGTTGATCAAATATTTTCGTCCGGCCACTCATATAAACATTGTTGTTATTCGTAACAAAATCATTGAAAGCATCATAGAAAATATTATAAATAGCTTCATACTGCTTTATTTGCTTTTTGATAATTGGCTTAATTTCTAATTCCAAGCGTTCACTAACTTCACTAATGGGGGTTCCCACGAGTCTTTTATTAACTAAATCGCTAACTTTTTCTAGTTCCTTCAAATCAGTGCCGTCTTTCAAGGTAAAGGTTTTATTTTCCACATGTCCTTTATCGGTACAAACGACCGCGACTACTTGATTAACACTTAAAGGAATTATATTAATTTGTAAAAGCATATTATCTTTGCTATTAGAACCTAAAACCACACTGGTATAACTCGTCATTTCACTAATTATTTCCATACATTGGGTGATGGCATCTGAAAGTTGCAGTTCATTATTGGCAAAGATAGTTTGCAACTTTAACATATCTTTGCCATTTAATTTTTCGGCTTCCATCAAATGTTCCACATAATATTTATAACCTTTTTCACTTGGTACCCGACCACTACTAATATGATTTTTTTCTAAGTAGCCTAATTCTTCTAAATAAGCCATTTCATTTCTAATGGTGGCCGAAGAACATTTGAACTTATCGCATAAAGCTTTCGAGCCCACGGGTTTAACTGTTTTGATATAAACTTCTACAATTTCTTTTAAGAGGTTTTTTTGCCTTTCGTCCATATCAGTCCTCCTATTAGCACATGTTATTTCCAAGTGCTAATCTCATTATAATATTATGCTTAGCACTTGTCAATATATAACTGCTAATTTTTATTTTACTTGACAAAAGAAAAAGGAACTAGTTATCTAGCACCTTTAACTTGCTGTAGCCTCAATAATATCTCGACATTGACGACTCGGCGTCAAAACATATTTCTTCGTTGCCTTATCAAAACAATAGTAATTTGTTATAGTCGATTTTTTATCATAACACCATTGATCCACTTGGAAAAAATCACCTTCTGGACATTTATATTGATAAGTATAAGTTTTAGAACAAGTTATTTCGGTGCCATCAGCTCGATAGAAAGTATAATTACATTTACCACCACTTAAAGAACTATTAAAAGAAGAACTATCTTTGATACAATCATCATTACCATATTTAGCAATAAAATCATCTCTAGTTGATGGACAATAACTAGTTCCTGATGCATATGGGCTATTACTTTTACAAAAAACATCAGTATTGGCAGATGATTTAACACCTGCGGAATTTACTTTTTCATAATCGCCTGTACACTCAGCAAGTCCTAAGGCATCCGTATAGGTTATACTTTCACATTTGCCATCACTGCGCATTTGATAGCCGCTTGGACAAGTCTTCGTACTTTCTTTTTTGGACTCTTCGTTTTTAGTTTCCGTATTTTTATTTTCCGTTTTATTTTCGGTTTTAGTTTCCGTTTTAGTTGCTTCTTTTTTCGTTTCTTCTTTAGGCTTTTCGTTTGCTTCCGGCTTTTCTTCGGGAACTTCTTCTTCAGGCGTTTCCATCACTACTGATTCTTGAACCACGGGAACATCACCTGGTTCTTGACTAGGAGAGAGAAAATATTCATTTTGCGTTATTTCAATATTATCAGCTTGTTCAAAATTAGAAATCGCAGCCGCGATCGTAAAAGTAAGGGCAATTCCCATCGTAACCCCATATAAATGCAACCGTAAAAAATTAATAATTAGCTCACTAATATATTTAATTATATTATCTTCGGTATCATCTAAGATTTCGCCAAATAACCAATAAATAATGGGATGATCATGTTGTTTTAAACGAGCATGACACTCAGGATCTTGACAAAACCATTTTTTCTTGGGATTCTTTTTGCCACATTGCCAACAATAGATAATTTTTTCTTCTTTCTTTGTTCTTTTCATTTTTTTATTCTCCATAATAAACATATATTTTTAGCTTTTCATTTTGATCATCGTGATTGGCTAAAACATAATAATTATTTTCTTTAGTATTAACATTAAGCACATAATAATCATTTTTGGCATATTCTTTTTGACTAATAACATTAGCATTTTCATCATAATAAGTTAAATCCAAAGAATTAATTCGATTCGGAATATAAAAAGCCGCTTCAATTTCTTTTACTTTTTCTTCTAAATCATTGGCATTATTAATTAAAATATAATACGTATCTAATTGTTCATTATATTTCACGGTATAAGCTTCATTATTTAATAAGCGCAAATGCCACCCCATGGTAAAAACCATATATAAACCTATACCTAAAACAATTAAAATCGAAAAAATGCGGAAAAAAATATTATTTTTAAGCCAATCGCCCGTCAAAAAATCATGAAGCCAATCAAGTTTTTCTAAAATAACAACAAAAATATTTTTCTTTATTTGTTTTTTATCGGTAGAGGTAAATTTATAACCACATTTTACGCAATAATTGGCTTTATTTAAATTTTTCTTGCAACACTTACAACACTTCACAACTACAAACACCTCTGATATTTATGAATATAATATAACACATTTTTTCCATTCTGCAATCATTTAAAAGGGAAAAATATTATTCCCCCAAAAGAAAAGTAACTAACTAGTTACTTTAAAGAATAAGCATTAGGAAATTTTAAGATGCGCGATTGATTTTCTTTTTTCACCAGATTTAAAGTCTTTTGTAATTCGTAAATAATTCTATTTTTATATACATCACTTACATCTTTTACCATATTCATGCCGGTGAAAATATCATCATACGTTACTTCTTCGTGATTATTATAAGCGGCCACCGCGAAAATATTTTCTAAAACATCTAAAACAAAATCCGGATTTTTCCGCGTACTATAAAAAGCTTGTTTTTTGGAATCCGTTAAAGCAATTAAAGATTCAAAAATAATATTTTCATTGTAAACGCCAAAGTTAAAATTAATTCTGTAATGGTTTGTTAATTCCGTGATTTTGGCCAAAACAATTTTCTTTAAAACTTCGGAATTAGGTTCGGCAATAGTTTCCACAATAAAGCGGCGACTAAAAGCGGCATCGCGAGCAATAAATTTATCATATTCCCGAATAGTAGTATCCCCGATTATTTTAATTTCGCCACTGGATAAATAAGGTTTTAACATATTCATTAAATCAAAGGAAGAATCGGCCGAATCCCCCAAACCTTTAACCGTATGAATTTCTTCAAAATATAAAATTAAATTAGGGTTATTTTTGGCTTCATCAATTATTTGTTTAACTCTTTTTTCAAAATCGCCCCGATATTTAGTGCCCGAGATTAAACTTTGTAAATCAATTTGGACAATTTCCCTATTTTTAAGTAAATTAGGAACATTGGCATTTTTAATATCATTAGCCAATCCTTTAACTAAAGCCGTTTTACCAACGCCTGCTTCGCCAATTAAAATTACTGATTTACTTTTTAATAAATCTAGTTTCAATTCTTTTAGTTCTGCTTCCCTACCAACGGCCGGATCAAAAGCATAGGTTTTATCCGTTAACCACGTGCCAAATTCGACTAAAGCTTTTCCTTTATTTTTATTTTTAGAAGCATTATTACTTGATTTTAAATTAATCGGTTTTAATGGTTTTTCACTATCATAAGATTTTTTAACGGATTTTTGTTCATTACTAAATTCAGTTAATTTTAAATTAATTATTTTTTCTAAGCGATTAATTAATTGAAGCGAAAAAAGCGAATCAAAAATAGTATTTAAATGGTGATCTAACCACATATTATCCGGATTTTCAATTAATTTATAAAAAGCTACATAAATGCCATTTTGAGCCATGAATTCTTGCGAAAAATTATCTTCGATATTTATGGATATATCGTTAATTAAAGCTTCAAATTTTCCTAAATTATCTTGTAAATAAGAAGGTGATACCGCTTTAACTAAATTGGAAGTTTTAAAATATGTAAATATTCTGGTAGCTTCTTCTTGCGAAAAAACCGATGTACAATTAACGCCGGCAAGAAATAAAGCAATTTTTTCTTTTTCGGCAAATTCACTATTTTCTAAAATTTTATAATAGGATAAAGTAATATATAAATATTCTTGCATCGCGGCATTTAAAGATTTAATATAATCCGGATAGACAATTTTTTCTTCCTCTACCATTTGGCTTTTTTGTAAAGATTCATAAGCTTTATCTAAAATGCTAACATAAGAAATTTTTAAAGCATTCAATAAATTCATTGTATCTTCTTGGTTTAAAACTTTATATAAAATAAGATCAATAGTCAAATCATTAGGATGAGCTTTTTTTAAATCTAGAACTTGTATATTTATTAAAAAGTTTACTAACTTTAATAATATTTTATCTTTATCATACTTAGGATTTAAATCTAATTCCGCAGGCAAATCAAAAAATTCTATAATTTCTTCATTATCTTTAAAAGTAAAAGGATTAACTCTTAAATCTTCTTGATAATAAACTCCACTGATAAGTAAACTATAATTTATTTTTTCTTTTTCCTTAAGATAAGGTTTAGTTAGTTCTAAATGATGGTAGATTCTTACGGCTTGATTCAAAAAATTTTGGACATTTTGATTAATAAACTTTTGATAATCCATAATCTTCCCTCTTTTCAATAATATTTATATTATCATAAAAGTCAAAAATTGCAATAAAAAACCAGTTTTGCTAAACTGATTAATCTTCTTTTTCTTCTACTTTGATTACTTCTTCACCTTTGTAGTAACCGCATTTAGTACAAGCTCTATGTGGTCTTAAAGTTGCTCCACATTTTGGGCAACTAGTTAAAGCACCAACACTTTTCTTTAAATGCGTCCGACGCATTCTTTTTTTAGTTTTACTTGTTCTTCGAAAAGGAACAGCCATAAGTTTTCACCACCTTTAAATTTTTTCTTTTTATTCTTAACTATTTAATTCCCAACCTTTACCTTGCATCTTCAAACCCGAATTAAGAGTTTTACTGATGGGAACTTCCAATACAATATTTTGCCATAAAATTTCATTTATATCAAGGGTATTTTGATTATTTTTCGTTAATTTTGCAAAATTTTCGTCATTTTCGTTATAAATTTCGTTGATATCAAAGGCAAAATCATGGGTAATTTCTTCTAAAGTAATGGCATCATCTAAATACATAGTACCCGTTACGTGCAAATTAATTTCAATTTCTTCACTTAAAGTATATTTTAAATAGCCTTTAATTTTGACATTTTCTAATCTTTTAATTAGTTTCGAATCGATATTTTCCAACTTTACTTCGGTATCTAAATCTAGGCGATTCATATTATAAAGTTTAGCTAAGTTTATTTCCATTTACATTACCCTCCTAAACATTTTTTCGAGTTCATAAGTTGAATATTTCATAATTGATGGCCGACCATGACAACAATTATAAGGATTATCACATTTCATTAAATCATCGAGCAGTTTTTCCATTTCCGTTTGGGATAAATCTTCGTTAGCCTTCACACTCATCTTACAAGAAACCATTTTGGCCATGCTATCTAAAAATTTATCTTTATCAAATTTTTGCTCTTTGCTAATAACTAAATCAACGATTGAGCGAATACTTTCTTCTTCGTACCCTTCTTTTAGCCAAGTTGGATGACTTTTGACAACAATTGTATTAATGCCAAATTCTTCAATCCCAAATCCCAGTTCCTCTAAAGTACTTTTTCTTTCCATAAAGGTTAAATAATCCGCGGCATTCATTTCAATCGGAAAAGGAACTAACATATTTGTTACTTTAACTTCGGCATCGTGAAATTTTTGCTTAATCATTTCGTAATTGACGCGTTCATGGGCCGCATGTTGATCTAAGATATACATATTACCTGCATCTTCGGCGATAATATAAGTTCGATGGACTTGGCCAATTGGATTAAGTTTTAAATGCTTAAATTCTTCATTTTTAACATTTTCTTCATTTTTACTTTCAGAAAGTTGAACCGGGATTCGATCTAAATCTAATACCATTTGTTCATTTTGGGTATTGGCCTTTTCATCTTCATCCTTTTTTATGCATTCACTTTGATAGATTTCAAAATCATTTTTAATTTCGTTTTTTTCTTCTTCATAAAGAGCATTAGGGATGAGTAAATTATCGTATAAGGTATCTTTAATGGTGCGATATAGTAAATTAGTTAAACTATCAATTTTACTCATTTTAATATCTTGTTTCGTCGGATGAATATTGACATCAACTAAAGTCGGATCAACATTGATATTAATGACAACCACTGGGTAAAAGCCTTCGTGTTTATAAGTGTTATAAGCATCATTAATGGCTCGATTGATATCATTATTCCGGACAATTCGGCCATTGACGATCGTATGCATATGATTACGATTTTTCTTTAAAATGCTTGGTTTAGCAATAAAACCATTTATTTCAAAATCATCATCAAAAGCTTTAATGGGAAGCATATTGGCAGAAACATTTAAACCATAGATTTCATGAATGGTTTTAAGAAGATTGCCTGAACCACTCGTTTTTAATAAGACTTTATCGTTATTCGTTAAACTTAAAGCAATTTCGGGCCGTGATAAAGCAAGACGCTCTAAAAACTGTAACGAATTATTACATTCGGTTACTTCACTTTTTAAATATTTAAGGCGGGCCGGCGTATTAAAAAATAAATTAGTTACGGTAAAACTGGTTCCTTTACGGGCTTCACTGGCCGTGACTTCTAAAATTTCGCCACCTTTAATATGAACGCGAGTCCCGACTTCCCCTTCACTAGTCTCTAAAATTACTTCGGCGACACTCGCAATTGAGGCTAAAGCCTCACCGCGGAAGCCTAAAGTTTCAATAAAAAATAAATCATCAGCTTTATATATTTTACTCGTGGCATGACGAGCAAAGGCTAAAACGGCATCTTCTTTATCCATCCCTTGCCCATTATCGACGACTTTAATTTCGGCGATGCCCCCGTTTACTAAACTGACCTTAATATTCGTAGCCTTCGCATCAATCGCATTTTCGACAAGTTCTTTCACGATCGAAGCACATTTTTCAATGACTTCGCCGGCGGCAATCATATTGGCCATATTTTCATTCATTACTCTTATTTTACTCATGAATTCCTCCTACCAAAGATGGTCTTACTTCAATTAAATCCTCGTTAATATCTAAATTTAACGTACAGTTTTTCTTAATTAAAATAAAACCCAAACCTTTAATAATTAAATCACTATTCTCGGACACCTTTACCTTTATTGGTAATTTATTTTCTTTAATTCTTCTTTTACTAATAACAATATCATTATTAATAATAAAGGTAAAATTATTATCGACATCACTACTTATTTTATAATCTAAAACTTGTAAATAATATTTATTTAATAATTGATAAGAAATCGGTCTAATTATTTTTTTTGGTACCCAAGAATCTAAGAAATTACGAGCTATAAAACCGGGAGTATCATACATATATGCTTCATCCATTTTAATTTTTATAAAATCTAGGGTCGTATTAGCATTTTTACTAACCGTTATTTGAGTTCCAGCCAAAGTATTAATTAAACTACTTTTACCTGTATTAGTAAAGCCACAGATAAAAACTTCCTTTTGCGTATTAATTATCTCTTTTAAAACATTAATATTTTCTTTAGTTTTACTACTAGTTAACATTACATCTTCTTTTATTTGATAAATTTCTTTGATTCTCTTAATTAAATTATCTTTTTTTAGATTTTTCGGAATTAGATCGGATTTCGTTATAACTAACATCTTGGGTTTCGTAATTTTTTGAAAAGTATTTATTACTTCCTCATAAATATTTAAAAAATCGATCAAAAAAATCACAAATTGCGCCTTTTTGTTAATTTTATTTAAAATATTTTCATTGTCTAATTCTTTAGGGCTCGTAATTTGGGCCCCATAGTTTCTAATTTTAAAACAACGCATACAATAATCATTTTCCATTTTTGGCGTATATCCTTCTTGTAAAGGATTACTATCTTGTAAACTTAAGCCACAACCAAGACAAGTTTTCATAATTCTTCCCTACTTCCTAAATTAATTATACAATAAGATTAAGTCTTAGGCAAAAGAAAAACATAGCCTTAATTAGACTATGTTACTAATAATTTACTTAATCGTAATATTCGCCTTTAACTAATAATTTTTTCTTTTTTAATCTTTTTAATATTTTTTTTTCAAAAAACCGATTAATACGCGTAGGTATAGGTTCAAAAGGAGCTAAGGAATTAACTAAAATGGAAGTAAAACCCATGCGGTTAGCCCCTAAAATATCGGTTAAAAGTTGATCGCCTAAACAAGCAATTTCATCTTCGGTGAAGTGATATAAATCCATAATTTTTTGGTATTTTTTCTTAAAAGGTTTCCGGCTACTAAAAGAGCAATCAACATTTAATTTTTCTTTAAAGGGTCTTAATCTATTTTTCGTACTATTCGAAATAATAATTAATTTAAAATCATTACTTAAAACGGCAAATAAATCTTTAACTTTTTGGGTTGGTTCATTTATCGTATAAGGCACAAGGGTATTATCTAAATCAAATAGTAAACACTTAATGCCATTTTTTTTTAATTTTTTATAATCAATGGTAAAGACACTTTGACCATATACATCGGGAATAAAATTATCCATTATCTCACTTCCTATTATAATTATATCATGGTTTTATTTTTTGCTTAACTATTTTTGCATCCGTTTTAGGGAAATATTCTAACGCCAAACTAACATAAGCGGCGATTTCCTTAACGTCATTTATTCTTTTTAAAACCTCTTTAAAATCAACTTTATAAAAGTTAGCTATGGCAAAAGTTAAATATACTTCATTACTACCTTTAGTTAAAAGAAAACTGGCTATGGCATTATAAGGTAATTCATAAGCTAATTTTAAATAACTAATTTCTTCTTCTTTAAAATTTAGTTTTACATACGACCAAAAATCAGTTTTCGTTAAATACTTATATTTATTTTTGGCAAGCCAATTTTCTAAATAAAGTTTTTGCGATATTTCTAAGTCTTTATTTGGCATTTTTAACTCTTACTTTTTCTAAAAAGATTCTTTTGGTAAATCCCCCATTTTGCATAGCCTTTTCTTGGGCGGCTTCGGCAATTTCGGCTAAAGTAAAATCTTGGTATGTGACCATGGCTTTAAAGACTTCGTAAAGATCGGCTAGTTCCTTTTTCATTTCGTCTTTACTAGAAGATGCATTTACTTCGTTTAATTCTTCAATTAATTTTGTCTTTAAAGAAATCCAATATTCTTCATCGGTCAAAGTCCTAATCATCGGTTCTTCGCCATTTTGGCGAATTAGATCCGGGATATTATCGCGAACTAATTTATTATAAGTTTTATAGTGTTCTTCGCCTACTAGCTCATTTATATTAATACCCAACACCATATTTAAATAACGTACTTCTCTTATTCTGTTAATAATATCACTAACCGTTACTTGATATTTTAAAGCTAAAGCATTAACAAACTTAATTTCATCCTTTTTCGGTTTTATTTGATCATACTTTTGAATATCTAGACAAATAGCTAAATAAGGAATGCTAAAGGCCCGAATTAAATATTCGGCTTCTCTAGGCTTAAAATTCTTTTGGGCCATTGCTTTAAAATCTTCTTTACTGGTTAAGAAAAATTTTTCCGCATATCTTTCTAAATAAATTTTTTCCCTATCAGTTAAATTAGTTTTTTTCATTTTCCTCCCCTTTTAAAATAAACTCATTTGAGCACTTTCCGGCATGCCATCAAATAAACCTAATTCTCTTAATTTATCCATCGTTGTTTTATTAACCTTACCGCGGGTGGCAAAATCTTCAATACAATAAAAAGGTTTTTTATTTCTTTCTTCAATTATTTTATTGGCTACGGCTTCCCCTAGACCATCGACAGCCATGAATGGTAACGTTAAAGTTTTGGCTTCTTCATTAATATAAAAGGTTTTAGCTAAAGATTTTTCAATATCTAAACCTTTAAACGTAAAGCCTCGGGCCAACATTTCTAAAGCTACGGCCAGAGTATCGGCCACGGATTTTTCTTTAGGCGAAGCATTATCGCCCTTTTCTTTTAATTCTATTAAACGTCTTTTAATGCCATCATAACCACTTAACATCGCGGAGATATCAAAATCACTCCGACGAATACTAAAGAAGGCAGAATAATAATATAAAGGATAATAAACTTTAAACCAAGCTACCCGAAAGGCCATCATAACATAAGCACAAGCATGGGCTTTTGGAAACATATATTCTATCTTCCGACAACATTCAATAAACCATTCGGGAACATGATTTTCGCGCATGATATCGACTTTTTCTAACCAAGCATCGGGTTCTTTTTTGGGTTTACCCTTCCGGACAAATTCACTTATTTTAAAGGAACTAGATGGATCAATACCATAATTAATAAGACTTGTCATAATATCGTCCCGACAACCAACTACTTCTTCAAAGGAAGCAACTTTATTCACCACAATATCGCGCACATTGCCGGCCCAGACATTAGTTCCGTGGGAAAGGCCCGCGATTTTAACTAAATCGGCAAACCGAGTCGGTTTCGTTTCCAAAAGCATGTTAATGGTAAATCCTGTCCCAAATTCAGGAATACCTAAAGTTCCGGTTTTACATAATATATCATCTGGTTTAACGCCTAAAGCATCAGTTGATGTAAATAAACTCAAAACTTTTTGATCATCAAAAGGAATATCTAAAATATTAACTTTAGTCGTATCGCCTAAGTAACGTAACATTGTCGGATCATCGTGCCCTAGAATATCGAGTTTTAAGACATTATCATGAATCGCATGGAAATCAAAATGGGTTGTATACCAGGTACTGTCTGGTTCATCGGCCGGATATTGGTAAGGCGTAAAATCAAAGACATCCATATATTGAGGTATAACAATAATTCCGCCCGGATGTTGTCCGGTTGTTTTTTTAACTCCCGTGCAACCTTTAGCAATTCTTTCAACTTCTAAATTATTGATAACAACATTATGGTCTTCAAAATAACCGCGAACATAACCCATCGCTGTTTTTTCCGCCACCGTCGAAATGGTACCGGCCCGATAGGCATGATCTTCGCCAAATAAGACTTTAACATGGTTATGCGCATCGGCTTGATTATCCCCCGAGAAATTAAGGTCAATGTCGGGTACTTTCTCGGCTTTAAAGCCTAAGAAAGTGGCAAATGGCATATCCTGGCCTTCTTTTTTCATTTTCGTTCCACATTCACAGATGCGATCGGGCATATCATAACCACTCGTATAATCATCACTTAAAGGTTTACCCTCAATTTCAAAAAGACTTTTTTTACAACTTGGACAAACGTAATGCGGTGGCAAACCATTAACTTCGGTTATTCCCATCATCGTAGCCACAAGCGAAGATCCGACACTACCCCGAGAACCAACAAAATAACCATCTTCGTTACTTTTTTTTACGAGCTTTTGGGCAATTAGATAAATAACATCATAACCACCACCAATAATCCCATTTAGTTCGGCTTCTAACCGTTCTTCGATTATTGGAGGCAAAGGATCGCCATAAATTTCATGGGCTCTTTTGTAAACCATTGTTTTACATTCTTCCGCCGAATTTTCTAAGATAGGCGTATATAATTTATCTTTAATAATTTGTAAGTGTTCACACATTTCGGCGATTTTATTCGGATTTTCAATAACAATTTCTTTTTGCAAATCACTATCTAAAAAGGCAAAAGCTTCTAACATTTCTTTCGTCGTTAAAAACCGCATATTAGGTAGTTCCAAGCCCGGCCGATTCAAAGGATGAAGTTTACCATTGGTTTTTTGATGAACAATAATTTTCCGATAGATTAAATCATCTTCATATAAATTATGCACATCGCCCACGGCACAAACCATTTTGCCTTTACTTTTGGCAACATTAATTATTCGTTTTACATAATTTTGGTATTCTAAGACATTATGAAACCGTTCTTCGCCAATTAAATGGGAACAACTGGAAGCCGGATAAACTTCGATATAATCATAAAAGTCCATCATATCGCCTAGTTCTTCATCGGTTAAATTGAAACCTTTATCAAAAATCTCGCCATTAATACAACCACTGCCAATAAGAAGACCATTTCTTAAATTAATAATATCATCGCGCGGAATTTTAGGTTCTTGTCCTTTAAATAAATATTTGGTATTGGCGAGTGAAACAATTTTAAATAAATTTTTTAACCCTTCACTATTTTTGGCAATTAACGAAATATGGAAAGGACGCGCAAATTTAATATTATTATCATGACTTGTCAAAGTATTTAAATCTAAAGTTGTTTTAATATTATCTTTTTTTAATTCCATAAACATGCGATACAAACATTTCGCCGTACCTTCGGCATCATAATCGGCCCGATGGTGTTTATCTTCATCCCATTCTACTTCTAAGTTTTTAACTAACGTCGAAAGTTTATGATTTCGCCAATGCGGATACATATTCCGGGCTAAAGTCATCGTATCTAAAACGGTAAATTTAAATTCCCCTAAATTATATTTTTGCATTGCATTAGCTACAAAGCCAATATCAAAAGCGGCATTATGCGCCACAAGGGGTAAATCACCACAAAAATCAAGAAAGCGTTTGGTAACATTTTCTTCCGTGTCTTTTCCCTTTAACATCTCATCCGTTATTTGAGTAAGCTCCGTAATAAATTTAGATAAAGGCCGGTCGCACGCAATAAGTTCATCAAACCGATCAATTACTTCATTATTTTTAATTTTAACGGCCCCAATTTCAATCATTTGGTCAACACCATAATTTAGACCGGTCGTTTCGGTATCATAAACCACATACTCTTGATCTAATAAAGGAAATTCTTGATTATTAAAGACAATATTGGAATTATCATCGACCACATTCATTTCGACGCCATATAAAGCTTTAAATTTATCTTTATCCTCTTTCCCTTTATTGATTTTAGCTAGGGTATTAAATACATCTGGATAAGCTTGTAAAACATTGTGATCGGTAATGGCTACCGCCTTATGGCCTAAAGAATAAGCTAAGTTTACTAAATCGGCCGCCGGTACTACCCCATCCATCATACTCATCATCGTATGAGCATGAAGTTCAACTCTTTTTTCAACTTCTTCATCTTTTAAACTCGAACTTTTACTTGGAATAATTTCAATATTCTTGGCCGTAAAAACCATTTGTCTTTTATATTCATCCATCGCAATATTGCCATGCATCCGTAACCAATTACCTTTTTCCCCTTTTTTCACTAGCTCTTTAAAAACATTACAAAGTTTTTTATAGGTTTCTTCAACATAGACAACTACTTTCATTAAATAACTATTTTTTTTATCACTGATTTTACCATTGATAATATAAATTGGTCCCCGTTGGCTTTGCCGTTCTAAACCTTCCATATCAAAAATAAAAGTTTCAATAATCAGATTTCGCGTATCCCCTAAAATATTATTTAAAGGCGTAACTTCGCCATCTTTATGAACGCCTAAAATGACGGGACTTTCTTTCGGTTTTTCAATATCTTTTTTTTCTTGCGCAATCGCTTCTTTTATATTTTGCCGGGCCTCATCATTTATTAAAACTGTAAACGTGTATTTACCCAAACCATAATCCATCATTTTAGTTAATAATTTCTTCTTTTCTTCGGCTAATTCTTTTTGCTCAATTTCACTACTAACATTAAAAACTATTTCATTACCTTTAATATTTATTTGCGCATTTTTAACATTAATTAAAGACGGATGATCAATAATAATTTCGTCTAAAAAATAATCTATATAGCTATGTAAATTTTCTTCATCAACATTTTTAAAATTTAAATGAATATGACAAGGATTTTGCCCATTTATTCCATTTTGCGCACATAAAAATAAATTATTAACTTCGGCAATCGGAATAATATTAGGCACATTTACAAATATTTCAAAACTGCCACTTTTTTTGTTTAAAATAACTTTTTCAATTGTGGCCTCATTAAAAAATTCACTTTGATAATTTATACTAGCAAAAAATCTTTTTACCTCATCATTCATTGTTACCACCATCTTTCTTGATATTATTAACGATTATTTGATATTTGTCAAATCTTTTTGTCACTTCACCGCGAATATAGCAAATATCATTAACTTGAATATCTTTAATTAAAGCAAAGTTGTTGGGAAAAATAGTTAAATCAATCGAACCGGTTTCATCTTCGGCTTCCAAAAAAGCCATATCTTCCCCTTTTTTCGTCTTTATATTAGTTCTTTTGGTAATTAAGAGAACCAGATTAATCCGTTTATATTCCCAACTTTTTAAATTTTCTACTTTAACAATATTTTTTTCTTGATATTTACTAGTCGGATGATTACTTAAATAAAAGCCAAAGCTTGTTAGTTCTTCTTGCCGTTTTTCTTCTTCCGTATTGTCCGAATACTTTATTATCTCGGGTTGTTCTATTAATTCTTCATCATCGCCAATTAAAGCTAAATAATTATAAATATTATCTAAATTATTAAGTAAGGTTGGATGATTATAGGAAAAAGTATCTAAAGCTCCCCCTTTAATTAAAGCCTCAATTACATCTCTACTTAAAATATTATTAGTTTTTTTCAAAAAAGTAAATAAATCTGTACCTTTTTCCAACTTTAATTCTTGAAGTTTTAAAACGGTTTCTTTCGTAATTTTATTTATGCTAGTTAAAGGCATAATAATTAAATTATTTTTAATTTTAAATTCTAAATTTAAATTAAAAATACTTGGTTTTAAAATTTTTAAATTCCGTTTTTTTAATAAATTTAAATATTTAACCGTTTCATTTTTCGCCGCTTTATTAAGTAAAACTAAAATAAAATATTCATAATAATAAGTTTTTAAATAAGCCATTTGATAAGAAATGGTCGCATAAGCCACAGAATGACTTTTATTAAAACCATAACCGGCGAATTTAGCAATATCTTCATAAATTCTTTGAGCAATTTCTGGAGAATAATGGTTATTATTAGCTCTTTTTATAAATTTTATTTTTTCTTCCTTAAGTATTTCTTCTTTTTTCTTCGCAATAGCTCTTCTTATAATATCGGCTTCCCCATAAGAATAACCTCCGATTTTATTTAAAATCGCCATAATTTGTTCTTGATATAAAATAATCCCATAAGTTTCTTTTAAAATTGGCTCTAAATCAGGATGTAAATAAGTAATTTTTTCTAAACCTTTCTTCCGGCGATTATAAGTATCTATATAATCTTTGGGTCCGGGTCTAACTAAAGCTAAAGCCGCCACCAAATCATTAAAACTATCAATTTTAAAATTTTCCAAGAAGCGTTTCATTACATTCGTTTCAAATTGAAAAATACCTTCAACATCAATTGTATTAAAAATATTAAAGACTTTTTTATCTTCATAATTTAAAGCCGGGATTTTGGGCATACCAATTAAATCTAAGACATTTTGAATTATCGTTAAATTTCTTAAACCTAAAAAATCCATTTTTAATAAGCCTAAAGTTTCTAAATAATCGGTAGTTCCCGTCACAATTTCGTCGCCATTTTTATAAAGCGGAATAATATCGGTTAAAGGATTTTTACAAATAACCACGGCGGCCGCATGCATTGACACATTTTTCTTTAAATTTTCGAGCTTCATCGCCACATAATAAAGATTTTTTAGTTCTTTATAACTAAATAAATATTTTTTAATAATCGGATTGGCCAAATTTTCTTGTAGACTTAAATCAGCCTTAACATTTTTAATAAATTTTTCGAATAAATAAGGATCTATTTTTAAAATTTTGGCTAAATCCCTTAAAACTAATTTGGCTTTTAACGTGTTATAAGTAATACCTTTTGCTACTTTATCAAAACCATATTTTTCTTTGACATAACTAATAACTTCTTCTCTTTTGGCCGCATCAAAATCAATATCGATGTCGGGCATCGTAATTCGTTCCGGATTTAAAAATCTTTCAAAAATTAAACCATAAGCGATGGGATCAATATCGGTGATGCCAATCGCATAACTTACTAAAGATCCCGCGGCACTACCACGACCTGGCCCTACTAAAATATGATTTTTCTTAGCATACAAAACATAATCATAAACAATCAAAAAATAATCGGCATATCCCATTTTCTTAATAACTTGAAGTTCATAATCTAAACGTTTTTGATAAACATCCAAAACTTGATTATTTAATCTTTTAGCCAAACCTTTAGCACTTAAATTTTTTAAAAAGGTAAAAGAATCTTCACAATATTTGGGAATATAGTTTTGTTTTAAAGGTATTTCTATATTTATTTTACTAATAATTTCCTTTAGTACTTGGGTATTTTCATCAGTTTCATGATAATAATTATTTTTATAATCAATTGGTTCTCGGCCTGCGAGTTTATCCAAGTATTTTAAATAAACTAAATCTTCTTTTTTTAAAACGTGAATATCATTTAAATATAGTTTAGAACCATCAATTTCTTCTTTTTCATCAATGGTTTCATAACTAAAATATAAATTATCATAAAAGATTAAAGCTTCTTTTAATCTATAACTTTTAAAAGGTAAAATGGCTAAAATATTTTCTTGATACTTAATTAAATCATTTAATTTTAATTCTCTTTCCTGTTTTAAATAATCAAGCTTAATTAAATTTTGCAAACCCGCGAAATTTTTAGCGTATAAATATATTTCTAAATTATCAATAGTAATCGTTAACCCAATGATTGGTTTAATATTTTGGGCTAAACATTTCGTATAGAATTCCATCCACCCGTATAAATTATCATCACAAATACCACAAGCTTTAATTTTATTAGTACTTAAAAAAGCTATTAAGTCATCAATCTTAATCAAGCTTTGGAGTAAAGAATAATCAGTTGTAACTTTAAGTGGTGTATCCATACTTCTACCTCTTAAACTAATTATAACAAATTTCTATTTAAACCAAAAGAATTATTCTTTTAAACATAAGAAAACTCGATATGACTACCGAGTATTAATTTTAAATCCAATGCGATACATAAATTATTTTCGTCGTATCTTCTTCATATTTATTAAATATTTTAATAATTGATTTAATCATTTCTTTTAACATATCTTTAACATCACGACTAATGCGAACTTGGACAATTTGTTTTTGAAATGCTTTCCGAAAGATATAATCTTCAATATATTTACCAATAACATAATCTAGTTCTTGAACCATTTTCACATCTTCCATATTATTTAAATCAATTCGATAAATATATTCTTGATATATTTTTAAGATTTTTTCCGTGATAACATCATTTTCCATAGGGACAAACTCCGTGATTTTATAAAAGTTTGGGCAATATTTAATTACTTCTTTATTCATTTACCTCATCCTATTCTATATAAATATTACAATAAAACTATGTAAATGTAAAGTAAAATCGACAAATTTCGCCAAAAAAATTGACTTCAAATATTTCCTTTTATATTATATAAATGAGGTGTTCTAAAATGAAGAAAAAAGTTAAAGTTAAAAAACAAGTATATTATATTTTAATAGTTATTGTAATTTTAGCAATTGGGGCTTTTTATGGTTACCAAAAGTATCAAGAATACTTATATCATCAAACTTATGAATATAAACTTTCGACAATCGGTTATAGTATCGAAGAAGCAAAACTTTTAGAAGAAAAACTACCCGCGGAAAAGTTAGAATTTATTCTAAATGAAAAAAGAAGCGATATTTTTGTTAATCTAGCCCAAGAAAAATATTTTATTGCCAAAGAATTTGATAATTACTACGCTTATTATTTAAAACATAAAAAGATGGAAATTAAGGATATTGTTAGTATCATCAATTGCAAAGTTGATCAAGAATATTATTCTTTAGCTCTTCCGACTGATATGAGTAAAGAAGAAGCTATTATAGTTAATAAATATTATACCTTAAAAGAAGATTATATCCCGGATGATTTAGTTAATGTTTCGATGGATTATGCTTGGGGAAATTATGGTGATATTCGGGTTCGGAAAATTGCTTATGATAATTTTTTAGATATGTGGCAAGCCGCATCCCAAGCCGGCTACTACTTAATGATTAATTCGGCCTTTAGAACCTATCAAGAACAAGAAATCGTCTTTAATAATTACAAAGATTCTTATGGCGAAGATTATGCTTTAAGTATCGCGGCCAAACCAGGTTATTCCGAACATCAAACCGGTTTAGCTTTAGATATATTTTCCAAAACAAATAGTAACCGGAAGACTTTTAAAGATAGCGAAGTCGCCAAATGGCTTGCCGATAATGCTTACAAATTTGGTTTTATTTTAAGATATCCTTCAGATAAAGTTGATTTAACTGGTTATGATTATGAAGCTTGGCATTTCCGTTATGTTGGTCCTGAAATAGCCAAATATATTTACGAAAACGATATTACTTTCGAAGAATACTATGCTTACTTTTTAGATAAATAGATGCAAATAACTGAATAGAAAAATTTAAACATTGATAATAGAACAGGTTAATACCTGTTTTTTTTTTTTTTTTTTT
>CANROR010000013.1 GCA_947632275.1 uncultured Bacilli bacterium
ATTTTTTGCTTTTTACTTCTTAAAAAAACTTCTTTTAAAAAACTTCCTGTATAAGTTCCTGCCCTAACCCCTTTTACAAAAAACCTTTCACTCAAAATTTATCCCGATAAATACAAATTTTTGCCGTTTGACAAAAACCCATACCCTAAATAATAATTTTTCTTACCCTTTCGAAGTAATAAGACTTTTTTATCAATGGCCATATCTTTCGTAATTAAAGCATCTAAATCAGTGATTTTTTGATTATTGATACTAATAGCCTTACCACTTACCATTTCCCGGGCTTCTCGTTTACTAGAACAAATCTTATTATTGACTAAAACGTCTAAAATATTTTGGCCTTCTTTTAAAGTAAAACTTGGTAAATCTTTTAAGCTTGTAATTATATCATCACTCGATAAATCCCAGATTTTATCACTAAATAATGATTCACTAATCATTTTGGCTTTTTCGTATTCGTCTTTGCCATGGATATCCGTAATAATTTCTTGAGCTAATCTTTTATGAGCTTCCCGAGCTTCCGGATTATTTTGATTTTTAATTTCGTATTCTTCAATTTCTTCTTTCGATAAAAAGGTTAATTTTTTTAAATAATCAATAATCATACTATCTTCTAAATTAATCAAATATTGATATAATTCATAAGCCGAGGTTTTATTAATATCAAGCCATAAAGCATTGCCTTCGGTTTTGCCAAATTTTATCCCATTGGAATCCGTCACTAAAGGCATGACCATGCCGTAAGCGGTTTTATCAAGTTTTTTGCGAATAAGTTCAATGCCGGAGGTTATATTTCCCCATTGGTCGGAACCGGCCACTTGTAAAGTACAATTTCGGGTTTCATAAAGATGAAGAAAATCTAAAGCTTGTAAAATCATATAGGAAAATTCGGCATAAGTTATTCCACTTTCAAGTCGAGATTTTACTTTATCTTTGGCAAGCATATAATTAATATTAAAATATTTACCATAATCTCTTAAAAAATCTAGGACATTAATATCTTTCGTCCAATCATAATTATTTACCACTTCAAAACCAAAGATTTTTTCGGCTTGCTTCTTTAAACCTTCATAATTTTTTAAAACTTCTTCTTTACTAATCATTGGTCGTTCACTGGTAGGCTTAGGATCACCAATTAAACCGGTGGCGCCACCTACGAGTAAAATAGGATGATGTCCCGCTTTGGCTAATCTTTTGGAAATTAAAAATGATGAGTAATGACCAATGTGCATTGAATCGGCAGTCGGGTCCGTCCCAATATAAAATGTAAGACCGCCTTCGTTTAATTTATCAATTAATTCGGGATCCGAAATATCTTGAATTAATCCTCGCCACTTTAAATCTTCATAAACCGTCATATTCTTCCTCCTTAATATTCACTATTTAATCGCATTCTAATTATTTTTTGTTTAGTTTCAATTGCGGTTAAAATATCTTCTTCTTTTAACTCTAAAAGTTGCGCCAGATACAACAAATTACTAAATAGGCATCTTGCTAACTCTTCATTTAAATTATACATTAATTCGGTGCCTTTTAAAAACAAAAAATTAACAATTTCCAAAATATTATCACTATCCAAGTGTTTGATAGGTTTTTCTATTTCTAAATCAAGTAACCGGTAAAATAATAATGTCATGGTAATGGTATCGGCGAATTCTTCTAATAATTTTTCTTGATTGGGCTTTTTAACTGACCAATATTTAAAGACTTTACTTTCATTGATAAATTCTCCAAGTTCCACTAAAAATTCTACACCATTTTTCTTGTAGTAATCAGTAACATCTTGATAATTACTTTCAAATATATCATCTAATTTTTTATTTTCTTCATATATTTTTAACCATCTATCGTTCATATTTTAAAACTCTACTCCTACTTTCCGCCTTTTTTTCAAAATTAAAAGGTTTTAAAGGATTTTTCATTTGATTTACTTTACTAATATCATCATAAGCATTAAAATGTTCTTTTATTTTAGCCTCTAATTCCGTTAAAGTATTTTGATGTTCCATAATATTTTGGTTTATTTCTTTTTCTTCTTCTTTGACCCTTTCTAATTCTTTAACTAAATCTTCATAATATTCTTTGACAATAATGTTATGAAATATTTTATTAACTTGCTTAAATTTTTTAAGATTGATAAAGCTAATACTTACTAATATTAAAGATAAAAAAGTTGCCAAAGTAATACCTACGAAACCACCCATAACTAAACTAGTACTAATTAAAGATAAAATAATTAATAATTGGAGTAATATAGCTAAAGGTTTTTTTTCAAAAATAAATTTAAATTCTTCTTTTTTAAATGCAAAAGGATCGACAAAAGCTAAAAGTTTTAAATTTAACTTCGCGATTTTGTTAGCATAATTACTCGTTGCTTTTATCGTTTCTAATTTTTGTAAATCGGCTTTGGTAGTGTTATAACTATTAACGCTATCTTGATATTCTTTTTTTATTGTTTCTAAAATATCTTCTAATGCCATATAAACCACCCACCTAATTTTTGTTCCTTTAAGATTTTAAAACTTATTAGACAAAATAGCAACCTTAAATTTACCAAAAAGGCTTAATTTTCGACATTAGTGTAAATTTCGGAAACATCTTCTATTTCATCTAATAAATTATAAAGTCGATCGTATATTTCTTTATCTTCGCCCGTCAACGTAATTTTATCTTTAGCATACATGCCCACTTCATCTAAAATAAATTCACAATTGGGAATTAATTTTTCTAAAATATCTTTCAAAGGGTTTACATCACTCGGATTAACCGTGATAATAATTTCCCCATCAACAGTTTCAAAATCAACAGGTTCAATGCCGCCTTCTAGTAAAGCATTGAAAACTTCTTCTTCATTATCATACTTCACAGAAACGACCCCAAGATGATCATAGTTATAAGCAACACTATTAGTTACACCTAAACTTTTATTTACTTTATTAAAAGCCGCCCGAACCATTCCGACCGTTCGATTGACATTGTCGGTTAAGCATTTAATGATAAAAGTGGAAGCCCCCGGCCCAAAACCTTCATAAATAACTTCATGATAGTCTTCGCCACCTACCCCTTTAGCTTTATCAATGGCCCGATTAATAATATCGCTAGGCACTTGATTTTTCTTCGCTTTATCAATTAATCTTTTTAAAGCGACATTACTGTCTGGATCTGGTAAACCTTTCTTGGCCGCCAAATAAATTTCTTTCGCAAAAGTCGTATAAATTTTACCTTTAGCGGCTCCCGTTTTTTGAATACTATATTTTCTTACTTCATATGCTCTTCCCATATTTTCCTCCTTATATTTTTAAATTAGCAATAAACCGATAAATACCATAAGGTTTAAGCTTTTTTCGTTTTAATTTCCTAATTACTCTTTTAATATTATATACTCTAGTATATTCATATTTTTCTTTTTGCATAAAATACTCAACCGCGGCAATAATTAAATCTTTATCTTTTTGATGATGAAAAAAGGCCATTATTTCGTTTAATTTTTTATCCGAAGTATTTTTTAACATTTTCGTGTATGTTTCCGCCTTTTCCTTTTTAAAGATATATTTCTTGCCATCTAAATTTTTTAATACTTTTAAAGTATCATAATAACCTAATTTAATATTATAATTAATTCTTTGGCTATCTAAAGTAAAAAGTTTGCCTAAATTATGACTGGGTTTAATGATTATAGTCCTTTTAGGATCTTTAATTTTTTGCATAATCCCCACGGATTTTAAATCAATGGCATAAACTAAATCATAATTTTTATCTAGCAACATATTCACGGGCATTTCATCATAAAAACCGCCATCAATATAATAATCGTCATCAATAATTTTTTCAAGCTTAAAAATCGGATAATAACAACTTCCTAGGATATAATCATTCATTTTTCCCTTGGGAATATCTTCTTTAAATTTATAAATAGCTTTTAAAGGTTTAATTTTAACAGTTACTAACCCAAAATCTTTTTTACTTTGCCGAATATCTTTTTCAACATTTAATTTTTCTAAAATTTCTTTTAAACCGACGGTACTTACCCCTTTATTCGTAATAATTTGTTTGATCCCTAAAACGGTTCCTTTTAAATTTTTATTTTGTAATGAAGCCACAAAATTAGCATCAAGTTTAAGCATTTTGGCTACATCGACATGGCGCCAAAAGTTTACAAGTTCCCGTCCTCTTCCCGCGGCAAGCATCGCCGCATTAAAAGAACCAATACTGGTTCCCACATACCCATCAATTTTGATATGGCATTTTTTAAAGGCTAAATAAGCACCCGCCTCATAAGCGCCTCTGACACTGCCGCCGGCAAGAGCAAGCCCAATCATATAATGTTTCCTTTAACTAAATATTTGCCAATTAGCTTGCGAATTTTTCTGTTTTTGCCACTGGTTTTTAACCTTTTATAATAATTATCCAACGTATCATTGCGATAATGAATCATCTTATCTAAATCGTCTTGGTCAAGACAATTATAATTATACGAAACATGGTCGATAAAAAGGCGCGAATAAATATATTTCATACTAATACCATATTCTTTTAAGATTTGGCTTAAAAGTTCACGGTACATTAAAAGGCCATCGCTAGTAACATTAAAAGTTTTCTTATTCAAAATAGCTTTAAAATCTAAACCTTTAACAAAACTATAAGCCGCATCTTCTTTCGATATCCAAAGAACATTTTCACTCTTAATACCATTTAAAACTAAAGATTCGTTAACTTTACTTAAAACTAAAGGAAAACGATAGATTGTATAATTTTTTAATTTTTCTTTAATTAAATCTTCACATTTTTTCTTAGCCATCGCATAATAATCATCTTCAGTAAGTTTAATGCTTGTTTTAACACTTACTTCTTTTTTATTTTTATATAAAAGCATCGAAGAAGCATAGAACAAATGACACTTCGGATTATAATAACAAATAGCCCGGACGATATTTTCGCACCCAACATAATCAATGCAATCGGCTAAATCTTTTTTTAAATCGGCTAAAGGCATCATCACCCCGGCCAAATGAATAATAATATCAAAATCTTTAACTAAAGCCTCAATTAGTACGCGATTGCAAACATCCCCAAAAATAACATTAATCCGATTTTTATATTTTTTTAATTTTTGATTATTTTTACTATTTTTTAAATCTAAAGCCGTAATTTCGTATTTACCTTCACTCAATAAATACTTAATTACTTGTAAACCAATAGTGCCGGCCGCGCCCGTGACTAAAACTTTTTTCACTAAATTTCACCTCTTTTTATAATAAATTAATGATTACTAATAATATTATCCCTACTATTATACCATAGGTTGATTCTTTTTGACCGCGATTATTAATTAGTTCTCCTAAAAGTTCAAAGACTAAAATGTGGGCAATCATGCCCGTCGTTAATGCAATAATAATCCTTTCTAAAAGGGCTGGAATACTGCCAAATAAAATAACCACACCGGCTCCCAAAAGGGATGATAAAACTAAAAGCAGAATCAACCATATATTTTTCTTATTAGCACTAAAGGTCCCAATTTGAATCCCTAAAGGCAAATTATGAAAACCAATCCCTAAAAGGAAAATAAAACCACTTCTTACACTATTTAAAGTAACGCTATATAAACCAATACCTTCAATAAAATTATGGAAAATTAAAGCAATAATGGTAATAATGCCAATATGATTTAAATGTTCTTGATGCCCTTTAGTTTCATAATCACTTGCCTTATGATGATGCTCATGATGCGGCACCAAGAAATCAATAATTTTAACAATAAATAAACCAAGCAATACAAATAAAAATAAATACCATTTTTGGGTACTAATTAATTCGGGTAATAAATCAAAGACTAGTAAGCCTAAAATGACAATAAAAGCACATGACGAAGCGAAAATGGCTAGGGCTTTCTTATTAATACACCCATAATATAAACTAATTCCGAGTAAGAAGAAAATACCCGTCAAAAAAGAAAAAAATAATCCCCAAGCCATATTTTCACTTCCTCTTTTATTTTACTATTTTTTTGCTAAAAATAAAAGAAAAAGCTTTACTTTTAAATTATTTTGTTAAAGTAAAGCCGCCATCTTCTGTCAAATTAAGTTTTAAAGCACTTATATCACTAACATTAGATGTTATTAAATAAGTTGTTGCTAAATTATAACTTTCGTTTGTAAATACAATATCACTAGAACTATCAACAAAGGTATTTTTCTTCAATATTTTATTTACCGTAGTTCCAAAAGTATGAGCATAATTAAAAATATTATAATCACTAGACGCTTGGAAAGTTGGCCCATTATTCGTAACGTTTAAAGTATTACCATTTTTGATAGTTATATTACCCGAATAGATTTTATCACCAGATGTAATATCTACATTATAAGTTCCCTCATAAATATTAGGAATGGTAAAAGCTCCATTACTATCGGTTGAAGCCACTTTACTACCATTTTGGATATTTATGGTTGCACCACTTAAAGCAGTTCCCGAACTATCAGTCAAAATGCCGGACAAATTATAATCTCTTTTCACCCCTTCGACTTCCGCAATTATTTGACTTTTAACAAAAAAGTAAGTATGACTAGCAATTGGTGTCGTATTATCTCCTAACCATACTTTTATTTGATAAGTTTTACTAGAAGTAGCGCTTCCCTTTGCACCTACCTTATCAAAAAGAATTAAGTATTGATTTTGGCGATAATCTTCATTTACTTCATAAATAGGTAAATCCGCAATAGTTAAAGGCCCCGCAATTAAAGTACTTTCTTGATTTACTGAATTATAATTATATATAGCAAATTTGATAAATTCAATTGGAGTTAATTCATCAGTATCTTTCGGCTCACTTCGGCCACTAAATTTGGCCATATCATAACCAATAGTTAAAGCAAAATTAGATTCTAAAGTTCCCCCATTTTGGACATATATAACTTTAGTACTCGCGGCATTTAAACCTTCCCGATCAGGAAGTGGAAGTAATTCATCTCCTAAGATTGTTTCATCACCTGTATAGGAAACATCTAAAGTCCCAGTCGTAACCGTTTGATTATTGGTATTAGACTTAATTGTAAAAAAAGCCGAATATGAAATACCAATTGTCGATAAGGTCAAGAAAAAAACGCATACTGCAATAAATAAATTTTTATTAGCATAGAATTCTTTAAAAAGTTCCTTTAATTTCATATGCTCCACCTTATTATGATTTTATCACAAATACACGTTTAAAACAATCATTAAGTTTTTTATTTACGTCTATTATCACTAATTAATTCTAAATCATCCGTTAAACATTTAATTCTTTCAATAATTCTTTGGGCTTTAACGACATCTTCACTATTTTTGGTTATAGCTAAATGGGCTTCTAATTCTTGGATATTATAATTGGAAGTAAAAAAGGTCGTTAATTTTTTATTCATCCGGCTTTGTAATATCGTCCCTAATATTTCATCGCGGCCCCAAGCGGTAACATTTTCCGCCCCAATATCATCAACAACTAAAATATCGACGTTTTGGTAATAGGCCAATTTTTCTTCAACTAACGAAAAATCTTCTTTCATATTGCGCAAAGCCTCGGGCCAATAAACAATTTCGACATTAGCATTTTTCTTTTCGACTAGTTCATTTAAAAAAGCCGCAAGCATAAAGGTTTTGCCACTGCCAAAACTCCCATGTAAATATAAACCTTTTAACGTATTTACTTTTTCATAATGATCATAAAAATTTTTAAGCCATTTAATAATGGGCAATCTTTTTTTATCATCGGTATAAATATCTTTAATCTTGGCATAAGCGATAGCATTAACACTTTTTTCTTTTTCTTCTTGCATTTTTTCTAATTTTTTTTGGTATTTACAAGCCACATAATTAAATTTTAAAGTATTGTTATTAACCTCCGGAAAATAAACATGACCTTCAAACTTATTTTTACACATGTAAAGGCCTTTACAATTTTTACAATTTTTAAGTTCTTCTACCGCATCCATAATTTGACTAGTATTTTTGCACCCTAATTCTTCACTAATTTTTAAGTTATTAACTAAATTTTTAAAATTTTCGTTTTTTAAAGCTTCGTTATAACTATTTTTTAATTCTTTTTTTACTTTTTCATTTAAAGTCATTGTTAATTTTTCCATCAATTAAACTCCTTTAATAAATCTTCTAGTTCTTTTTGTTCTTCGGGATTTATTTGTTCTTTTTCATTATTTTTATTAAACCAAACCGGTTCTTTAATTACTTTTTTTGCCCCTTCCGGTATCTTTTTCGTAATTTTATGATGTTCTTTTTCGGCGAAAGCCATCGCTTCGGCCGCCGTTTTTAAATTAGCTCGTTTCCATTGCCCCGCGATAGTTTCGACATACGAAGTCACTAATTTATTATTTTTTTCTCTTAAAACATAATCGAGTAAAACATTAACTACCGCCGGCATTAATTCTAAATCGATGACTAACATTTCGATAAGTTTAATATCCCGATTCGTCGGCTTTACCCCATGATACTTGGCCGCTAAAAAATCCACAGGATTGGTATTTTCAAAAATTTGAATGATTTTGCCCCGCATTGAACTATCCCCACTTGGACTTTTTAAATATTCGGGTTGACTTCGATATATTAAAGTTGGTAATGCTCCATTATTAAGTTGAAAATACTTTCGGGCCGTAAGCCTTAAATTATTTTTATCAATCATGCCATAAACATTTAAAACGGTGCGAATTATTTCAATCATTTTTAAGGTATCAATTTTATAAAGATACGCAATTTGATTAATTAATTCTTTCGTTTTCTTATTAAATGCTCTTTCATTTAAAATACCTTTCGGAATAGAAGAAGCAATTAAATCAAAATCAATTTTATCACTTACCATGATTTCACCCGGACACCGTTCCATCGCTTCAATATTACTTCCTATAGCTACTTCACTATCAAAAACTTCATCGATATTCTTGGTTATTTCTTGATAATCTTTCGTATCATATTTTATTTTTTGATATTCTTTTTGTAAATATTCGTATTCCACAGAACCAATATTATTATATAAAACAACATTCAAAATTGGATGATTAAAAAATTCATTCGGGGAAAGTGGTGAATAAAGTTCATAGTAATAGTGATTAAGATTACCACCGGTTTTCACAAAAGTTTTAAGTAAACCGACCGCTTCTAAACTTTCTCTAGCTTCCTTAATCATTTTTAAACTAGCTTTTAAAACGGCCATTAAATGATGATGATTTAATTCCCGCGATAAAGCTTGTGTTTTTTCTAAATCGTTCCATAAAGTTAAATAAAGCGAAACGGCTAGATGACCAATTATGGGCTCATAAAAGGAAATCAAAACTTTTTTATCAAATTCTTGTAAAATTGTGCGATTAGCAACAATATATAAATCCGCGGGTAAAATAGTAATTGGTTCCATCTTAATCACCTTCCCTATATTATAAAAGAAAAATTACTTGGGAACAAGCAATTTCCTAAAGATTTTTAATCATTTTAAAAAGAAAAACTCTATCTAATTTTGCAATAATATCTTGTTTTTTATTAGTAATAGCTTCAATAACATCATCTATTTCAAACCACTTAACGGCACTTATCTCCTTTAATTCTAATTTACACTTAGTAATATCTAAATTAGTTTTAAGATAATAAAAATATATAACATGCGCATTATTTTGATCATAATTAACTTCTTTTTGGTGAAGATAAATAAGATTTTTTTCATCTACTTCCAAGCCTATTTCTTCTTTTATTTCGCGAGCGGCTGCTTGTTTTTTCGTTTCTCCCGCGGAAACATGGCCGCCAATTAAGCCCCATTTACCCCCATCAATTTTTTCCGCAGTACTTCTTTTACCTAATAAGACTTGATTTTGATCATTAACAATAAAAATAATTACCGCGGGATGTAAAAGACTTTGCTCATGGGCCTTTTCAATATCTAATACTTGACCTGTACAATTACCATTTTCATCAACTATTTCAACGTATTCCATATTATTCTCCTTATTTATTATAAAGGGATAAATAATTATTAACAAGTAAATTTAGTATATTTTACACTTTAAAAAATAAAATAATACTAGGAGGAAGTTTATGTCTAATTTTAAAATTTATTGTAAATCCATTTTAATACCTTTAGTTTTAGGTGGCCTCGTTGGTTTATTCACCCGCGGCAGTATGGATTATAGTATGCTTACCAAACCCGTTTTAGCCCCACCCGGATATGTTTTTCCTATCGTTTGGTCCATTCTTTATGTTTTGATGGGAATAAGTTATGCTTTATTAATCACCTCCGGCACCAATAACCGCGTAACCCAAAAAAGCTATTACGCTCAACTAATAGTTAATCTCATCTGGCCTATTTTATTTTTTACTTTAAAATGGCGCTTAATAGCCTTTATTTGGATTGTTCTTTTACTTCTTTTAGTTATAAACATGATTTATCAATTTTTCTATCAAAGAAAAAACGCGGGCATAATCCAAATACCTTATTTAGTTTGGGTCGCCTTTGCTACTTATTTAAATCTTTTCTTCTATCTTTTAAACCGTTAAAGGAACCATCTCAAGTTCCTTTTTTATTTAACTAAAACTAATTTTTCAATATTATTTAAATAATTTTTTTCACTTAGTTCTTCTACGGCCACTTTTAAAATATTTTTATTACCCGCGGCATCAATAACATAATGTTTATTATTTTTTTGCCCTAAATAAAGCATCACATGACCCACCTGATATAAAAGAGACAGACTATGCTCTTTAATCGTCTTTAATTTTTCTTGGGTGGTTAAACCTTTTAAATTGATAACTTCACCTACCGAATTCCTTTGACTTGCCGTGTTCCGGGGAAAAACAAAACCAAACGTTTTATAAACATTTTGAATAAAACTAGAACAATCTACACCTTCATCTTTACCGCCCCAACTATAAGTGGTTCCTTCATATTTAAAAGCTTGTAATAAAACATTTTTACTGGTGTAAGGTAAATAGCCTAAAGATGCATCACTTTTCTTAACTAAAATTTCTTTGGCCATAGGCGTTAAAACTTTATATTCGTTTTCCTTTTCTTCTACTAGAGGTAACTTCGTTCCCATATCTAGTTTTAAATTATTAGTATCAACCAAGCTAGAAGTTATCACAATAAAAGTACTAGGATTTAAAAATTGGTTAAATACCTCATCACTAACTACAGTAACGTTTTCTTTTTTTACCCAACCATAATAATCAATGCTCATGACAAAATAATATTTTTGATCCTTACTTTCATGCAAAACTAATACGGGTGTAGACAAACTTAAAGCCGTTTCTTGCAACCGATCAAAAGAAGAAGATTCATTATCATAAAAAGAAATATCCGTCGGAAAAGATCGTAAATTAGTCCTATTTATGGTTAAACCTTTTAAAACTTTTACTTCTTTATTTATTGATGCCAAATTCCGATTATTTAATATTTCGGTGATTTTGGCATTACTTATTTCTTTTTTAGCATCATTATATTTTGGTAAACTTGGTAAAGCATAACTTTCAATTAAAACAATTAATTGCTTAGGTAAAATACTTTCTAAATTTAGTTCATATAACGCATCGGTTTTCTTTTTAATATTGTTATTGTATTCGGTAATTTCTTTAGATGTTAAAATAACGTCTTCCTTACCATTTGCCTCAAATTTTAAAATATCATTATTTAAATTAATATTTTCCATTCCTTGCCATGGCCTCCAACTTAATAATAGCAAAATTACATATAATATTTTATGCATATTTTTCACCTAAAAATATTATATATTTGAATTTATTGATTTTAATAAAAATGATATGACAAAATTTTTAAGTTTTCTTAACTTTAGAAATTTCCAAATAATAAGTCTTAAAATAACTTTTTAGATTTTATATAACACGATAGTTTTTTCTTTTCCATAAGAATCATAATTTGTTTTAGATTGGTTATTTACATATTCTTCAAATGAATTTTTATTAAAATTCGTTATTTCATTTATAAAATCTTTTTCATGTAAAAAGTTACTAAACCCATCACTATATACGGCAATTAAATCACCTTTTTCTATTTTTTTCTTACCGCTTCTGATAAAGTTTAATGCTTCCCTTTCTCCTGTGATGGCCCCATACGAAACACATTTGCCATCTTTAATATTATTGGGTTTATTTCTAAAATCTCTCCGGATAATTACTCTAGCCTCAGGTAGATGCCAAGGAATTTCAATTTTACTTATATATGGATCAGCATATAATACTTTATCGTCATCGGTTTGAAATTTAATATTTCCTTGGGAATCATAAATAATAACTCCACAATCACAAATGTAGGCATAATATAACACACCATCTTCAATTTTTATGCAAGATGCTACAGCTCCATATAAATCATTTTGTAAATAATCACAAACCTTAATATTTTTCTCATTTAGTTTTTTTATATTATTGTTACATTTTTTTAATTTTTCTTCTAAAGATCCTGAAGATTTATAAAAAGTTTGGCAAATTTCTTTAGCTGCCATTTCTGCCCCACTGGGTCTAGGATATTTTGCGAGCATTTCCTCAAAAGTATAAGCGGCTAAATCATCAAGGCCAATAGGATCTCTTGTGATGCCATCCGCTACAATAGCCTCATTCTCATCGGCATAAAATTGATCTTCAACAGGAAAGTTACAGTTCATTGTTTTTAGATTTTCAAACGTATTTTTATATAATAACATTATAATTCCTCCTTACTAATATTAACTTTGATCCCCAATTGATTATACTATAAAAACTATAGCACAAATTTAGGCATTTTAAAACTCGAACCATAAAAGTTCGAGTTTCTTATCAATCTGGTGGAGAACGTGGGATTCGAACCCGCGACCCCCTGCGTGCAGGGCAGGTGCTCTAGCCAGCTGAGCTAGTTCCCCAAAAGCAAGATTATTTTAACATAAGTTTTTTAGATAATCAATACTTTTTTCTATTCTTCGGCGATTTTTATTAAACCGCTTTCCACTTCTTCTAAAGCACGACCTAATTCTTTTTTGTTGACATATTCATTTTCCGGCTTTTGTAAATAGCCATTTTCTAAAATTTGTTTACTTCTAATGGAAGCTACATGAACTAGTTTGTACTTCGAATCAACAATTGTTAACAATTTATCAATTGAGGGGTAAATCATATATTCTCACATCCTTACATTAATATAATACTAAATATCATTTTATTAATGCAAGGATTGACCTACACTTTGACATTTTCTTGACAAAGTTTTCGTAAAGCATCTAAAATGACCACCATCGCCCACGTATCTTGTTGACAATAAGTAATTAAAGCCTGATACATTAAATTATATTCTTCTTTACTCATTTTGTGATAATTGGCATAGGCCACAATCGCTTCGGTCCCATTTTTAACTTCCAAATTAGCATAAGATAAATCACTAAAAACCGGCAAAGTTTTTTTAATCGAATAAGAACCACTTAAATCTTTATTATAATAATTAGGTAAGGCACTTCTTTCGGCATCAAAACCTAAATCTTCATAAAATTCCGTTTTCGTATTAACTAGCCACATTAAATCAAAACCGCGATTATATATTTTCATTAGTTTTTCTTTATATTCAGGAAAGATACTGGCAAGTTCTTTGATTCTCCCCTTTTCAAAAGCCACATTTTGGGCAAATAAAGTTCCTTTATCCCCATCAATATATTTAATTAGCATTTTTACTAATTCTTCTCTTTCATCTTGGGTATTAGTTTTGGCTAAAAAAATATAATTATCTTTTTCTTTATCACATTTGCCTGGTTCCGTTTCAATATGTAAACTAAATTCAAAGGGTGATTGCATATAAGGCTTTTCGCCTTTAAATCTTGGCAAAGGACAAGGCATCGTTTCAAAATCTAAATGATAAATCGGATATTCTATTTGCTTAATTCCCGCGGCAATTTTTTCATAATCAATGTAGGGTTTACCAAAACGAAGGGCATCTCTTTGAATATGATGCTTTGGATTTTTAATCCATTCTTCTGGAATATCTAACATATTTAAATAACCTTCATTAATAAGGTCTAAACCTTTAATGGTTCGCCCTAATTCATCTTTAAACCCAAAACCATTATTTAAATAATTTAGACTCGAATTTTTCGCCGGGATATCTTTACCACATACGGCAGCAAGAAATGGACATTCTTTCATTTTTTTCCGTTCACACCAAATTCCAAGCGGTGTTTTGCTACTATCTAAATTAAATAAATATCTTTCTAATTTTTCCGCTTCCATCTTTATTATTTTTTGGTATTCTTCCGTAACTTTCGTTAAATTAAAAAAGACGATTAGTTCATTTCCATCGGCATCTTTTTGATACACGGCTTCTCCATCTTTGTAAGTGCCATCAAAAACATATTCATGATTTAAAACAGCCAAATAATAACGAATATTTTTTAAGGCTTTTTCGTTATGACTTTCCCGATATTCGCCTTCAACAATATATCTTTGAATGGCCAAATCAAAAACATATTTTCCAACATCCGAATAGCGATCAAATAATTTATTGCGTTGTTTTTCATAATTTTCGATGGGCATCTCATCTTCTAAAGGATAACCCGGGATTTCATCTTTTAAATAATAAGTATTTTCTTTTTTATTAAAATAAAAAATGGGATATTTGTCGGCCTTTTTATGCCGTGATTCTAATTTTAAATATTTATTACTTGTAGTTGCTTTAACTTCAATAATATTAACCTTATCGTCTTTTTCGTTGTAAATATCAACATAACAAAGATATTTAATCCCATTTTGATTAAATTCAAAAGATTCTTGATTTTGAGTTTCTTCGGCATAAACACTTTTACCTTGAAAATAAATATTAACGAGTTTCCCTGCTTCAATTTCCACTTGTTTATAAAATGGCATTAATGCCTCAACTTGTTTATTTTCTTTTTTCGTTAAATCATGTTCGTAAGATTCATCTTCAAACATATTCCCTAATAATTCTTTTAATTGGTCTTCCATTTCTTCAGCTTTATAATCTTGATAAGAAATATCGGCATCTAGTTTTTCACGTCTAACTTCATCTAAAGCCGCATAACGGGGACAACGCGTATAATTAATAAAATTAGTCTTGGTTATGGCCATTTTATGCTAACACCTTGGCGGTAATTTTATCTTTTTCTTTACTTAAACGAATTTTACAATCATTTAAAGTTTTCGTTTCATCGCGTGGATCAGAAACTAAACCTTCATTATTAATGATATAACCTAGTTTGGCTAAATCATCGACTTTAATATATGCATCTTCTTCCGAAGTAAAAATGCCTTCCGTATTTTCGGCATAAACTACGGCGATTTGTTCAATACTATTAATTTTCGAAGTAAATAGTTCTTGTTCATAATTGGTGCCAAAAGCAAAAGAAGCATCATTGGCAAAGACAAAAAAACCAATTGTAAAAACTGCGATAATAAACCCAAAAGCAATTGTAAAACCATTTAATTTATTCATTTATACTTTCATCCTCCGCGACACTAAAACCTCTTTTTTCCCAAATAGGAAATTCTTTTTTTAATTCCACGACTTCATTAATAATTTTCGTTTTTAACTTTTGATTAGCGTATTCAAAATAATAATCAATATTTTTATTTAAGTTTTCTTGAGCTTCAGCTTCCATCGCCAAATTATTATAAAGATACGGAATTATAATATTAGTATCTAAAAACATTATATCACGATTTTGAAAAATATAATTATTCTTTAACGTTTTTACTAATTTATGATAAATTTTAATACTATGATGATATGTATTATTGCCTAATTTTTGAAATTGCTTTAAGGAAAAAGATTTAATATTTTTATTTTTTAAATATTTATTTATTTTCTTTTTATTGTTTAAAGCTAAAGCAATTACTTTATCATTTTCTATGCGATAGTTCTTTTGATAATAATTGTTGGCTAATTCTAAATTTTCTTTGCCAATGATTTGGGTAAAATCCGATATATTTAAAGTTCCATAAGCAACAATTATTCCTTTACTAATTTCATAAATTTCGTTACTTTTTTTCGCTTCTTTGAAAATTCTTTTACTTTTTAAGGCTTTTTTTAGTAAATCGTAAGTATCTTTAGCCATAACATTATCATTAAAAATGATATAAGATGCTTGGAAATATTTTAGTAAATCTTCATTTACCATCTTCTTTTTCATAATTTTATTTAATTCTTTATAATCTTTATTATTTAAAGATTGAACTAAAAATTTTACATAAAAAGGAGCTTTATCTACTAAATAATTAATTAAATCTTCCTTTTTACTTTTGATATCTTCCGTAGCCACGGGATAATTATAAATGTGACATAAAACATGAAATTTATCAATTAAATTGGTAATTTCTTCTTTCTTTAATTTTTTTAAATAATCAATGTATAAACCTTCAATTTTCATAATCCACTACTTCCTACTCGTTCCTTATTATATAACATTTTCTCCCAGAAAAAAAGATTCATTTTAAACCTTTGAATCCTTCTTTTTCTTTTCTTTTTTATTTTGCTTAACCACTTTAAATTCTTGAACATCATTATTTCTGTAACGATTTTTCTTTTTAAGCTTTTTGCTAAGGGCAATAATTATCATAAACATGATAACAAATATTCCAATGAAACCAATGATAATATACGTATATAAATTGGCTTTCGTTTCAACCGGTTTAACAAATTCATCCGTATATTTCATTAACACTTGATTTTCTTTATCGTATTCGTAAAAACCTTCTTCGCCCGTTTCGACGTTTATCCCATAGACAATAACAAACCGGGAATCTTTATTAGCATAATAAGCTTCTAAAGTATAATCGTTGATTTTGATTTCGCCTTTAGTTAAACCCGGCAAATCACTCGGAGCCGTTTTTGGATAAATCGTCACTTTATTTTGCCCAATTTCGTAATAAATTTGATAAGTATTTTTCTTTTCATTATAAATATATAGGTTAATTGCTCCACTGGCATCTTTTAAACCGACTAAAACTAATTTAGTTTTAGTATTGCGATAAGCTGGAATATCAAAGTCATTGATTTTAACCGTATATTCTTCATAAGCCGGCGCTTCTGGTAAGTTTTCGCGAAGTTTAACGACCGTTAAATCTTTTTTATCTACTTGCACATTAATGGGATTTTCATCTTTAACTTCCACTTTTAAAGTATAAGTTTTTTCGCTTCCATTTTCGGCCCGAACGACAATCGGAAAAGCATTATCTCCGGCCGTAACTTCTTGTTTTCCAACCCCTGTAATAGTTGATTTACTATCACTTGCCGTGGCTAAAATATTAATTTCTTTAGTTCCTTCGGGAACTACTACACTATATTCTAATGTGTCTTTCGCAAAAGCCGGAGCAATTTCAAAACCTTCGACTCCTAAACTTTTTAAATCATTATTCTTTGAATAACTAGCTTCTAGTTCTTGTTGGGTAATAATACTAACCGTTTTACTATTAGTTGATAAATTAATTGGCGAAAAATCATCAAATGCATAAGCTGCATAAGCAACTAAAGAAACTTTTGTACTTCCCGTTTTTAACGCTTTAAATTTAAAAGTATATGTTTTTTTAGTAACTCCCGTTGTAGAAGAGTTCGCCATGGCGGCTCCTCCAGCTTCCCCACTACTAGAAGTAAGTTTTAAATAATTTTTATCGTAATTAAGTTGCATTTGCCAACTACCAATTTTCGTTCCACTTGATAAGGTAACGGTAATTGATACTTGATTGCCAACAACAACCTTGGAAGAACCGGAAACTGATAAAGAACCACTAGCCGCCTTAACTGAAAAAGGAATAAGAACCAATAAACTTAATAAAAATAATTTTATTTTTTTCAACATTTTCAACTCCTTCTTATTGAACTATTTTATATGTTCCTAAAATATTTTTTTGGACTTGTAATAAATCTAAGGCATTAATTGTTCCATCGCCAGAGGTATCGCCGGCTTTACCATAAGCTCCTGATAAAGAATATGTTTTTAAAATATTTTTTTGCACTTGTAATAAGTCTAAGGCATTAATAATGCCATCACCAGAAGTATCACCTTTTATCACAATAGTTAAAGTTTCAACAGTACTTTGATTAGTAATCGTTACGGTATCACCGGTGGCTACTACGCCACTTGTTTTAACGTTACCTTTGCTATCTTTAAGGCTAACACTACCATAACCACCAATCGATTCAATTGTACCAATTAAAGTGGCCGCATCTGTCCCGACAGCAATATTTGAAATATAACCGCTTTCATACCGATAACCACTGGATGTAACAATGGTAGCAATCGCCGAAGAACTTGGATTAGCAACACCTGCTTCACCAGTAGCTCCACTTCCCACATTATTAATCGTTGCATCCATATTACTATAAACAGGAATATAGAAAACAAAAGCCGAATTTAAAATATTCATATCTTTATAGGTTGTATATGTAGTTTCAGATTCGCTTTTAGCTCCTTCAATACTAGCCATATATTGGTGGCCTCCGATTTTATCCGGATTATCGCGATTAACATCAAACTTTTGGAAATAACTTGTAAATTGGGTATTGTTAATATAAGAATTGGCTAAGAAGGAAACACCACCCGCGATACCATTTTCAACACTATTCCAACCATTTTTCTTGGCATAAGATAAACCACAATATTCGCGGCCACTTTGTTTAACACAAGAATCGCTAACGCCAATATTATAAAAATTATAATAACCATAATATTCATTGTTTAAACCAGTGTAAACACCAGAATAAAGATTTTCTTCACTGTTGCCAGAACCTAATTCTTGCCGAATCCGGGCGGCCGTAAAGATGGGACTAACATTCATACTAGCACCCACCCGATTGATGGCATCGGCGATATTATAACCGCGAGCTAAATGATAATTATAAACGGCCGTTCCTTGTAAAATACTTGTTGTCCCTGTACTATAAATACCTACAAAGTTAGGATCATAGGCTAAATGCATAAATTGAAAAATATATCTTTCCGATAAGAAATTTCGCGGATCCATGTAGTATGCTACCCCTTTTGGTAAAATAGGCACAAAACTACCCGTATATTTGGTACAAGAATTATCAATAAAACCAGCATTGGCCGTGGTATTAGATATTAGATTTATCCCACAATCGCTTTCCCGATCAATTACTTCCGGCCAACTAATTTTGGGTTTTAAAGCAACAAATGACCAATTAGCATGTTTACTGCGCACATTACATAAACCACCCCAATAACTAGATGGAAAACCTAAATTTGCCATTTCTTGTTCGCACGTGGTTTGGGGAGCAATATTATCCGTACTGTAACTGCGAACAAGTTCAACATGTTCCCCACAGACATAACCAGTGGCTATCCCATTATAATAAATTTTATACCAATCTTTACTACAATTTTTATGATTATTCGTATCTGGATAAACACTTTCACTAACTAAATTATAAAGGGCACCAACTTGGGCATAAGCTACGCGCGTATTTTGGGTTCCCGGACCGGTTCTTACATTGGCAGCTTTACCATCACTACTAAATATTACGGCTCTTAATGTATCACTAGCCGAAACATTACCACAGATAAAAAAAGTCATAACAAAAAGAATAAGTAATTTTATTTTTTTCATATTTGTTTGACCTCCTTATCATAGTTAATCTTATTATAGCATCACTCGACAATATTCGTTAAATTATTAACAAAAAACTTCAAAAAAAATGTAAAATTTACTATTAATTTTACATTTATTATAATATAATAATGAATAAGTGGTGGTTGTGAATGGGAAGATTTAACAATATAGATATTCTATTTATTGTTTTAATTGGGGTTTATTTAGTTACATTAGCTTTTATTGTTTTTTATCTGGGTGGAAATCTTTTAGATCGCTTACAAGACCATAAATTTGCGAAGAAAAAGAATGTGGCCGAAGTTAACCCTCCGCAAACAATTAAAGAAAAAGTACCAACTACCAAAAAGCAAAAGCAATCTACTAATAAAACAAAAGTTGAAAAAACAAAAACTCCTAAATCTAAGCCTAACAAGAAAGAACTTATTAATCAAGATAAACTAAAGGCTCATAAAATAGCAAATAATAAATCCCAAAATACCAAAGCTAATTCTAATTCACCAAAGAAAAATAATGCTACGAAAAATACTAACGGTTATAAAGCCGCAACAAAGAAAAAAGCCACAAATCGCAAAAAGAAGAAAAAGAAAAATGTTAAGAAGAAAAAATAATTTCTTTTTAACATTTTTTTGATTATTATTTTATTCTTTTTCATCGATTTTTTTGACACTTAAAGAAGCAGTTACTCCCGTGTCAAAAGTAATATTAACATTATCGTCCGTAGCCGATATTTCCATATCTAATTTATCACCGGCATTAAGTTCGACGATAATACTGCCATTAAAACTAACCGAAGTATTACCCATTACTTGTTTAGCCATTAGAGATGAAGGTATCATCACTTCATTTTCCCGGATCATTAAAGTAAAAGTCGTTGCTTGACTTGGCATAACATTAATTCCATAATTAATTTCATAGACGCCATCTTGTTCTAAAACAATGGTATTTTCCGTTGAATTAGTCACATTAATATTAAACATTTCTTCCACTAAAGGAACTTGAATCCAAGTGCCGGCTTCTTGCATATCAATCATCGTTGTTAAATTATTATATTTACCACCATAAGCACTTAATAAAGCTGCTCCCGCGGGCCCCATCGGACCAGTCGGTCCAACATCACCTTGGGGGCCCATTAAACCTTGTTCTCCGCGTGGCCCTTGCAAACCTTGTTCACCTTGCACTCCCGGAATCCCTTGGGGTCCCATTTCGCCGGGAGGTCCTTGTAAACCTTGAACTCCTTGTTCCCCTTGAGGTCCCATTGGACCCACTTCGCCTTGGGGACCAGGAATACCTTGTTCTCCTTGCGGGCCACGAATAGTTCCAACATTTACCCAACCTCTACCATTATTAGCCCAAACATATAAATCACTACCTACTAAATAACCATCGCCTATATTTCCCATGGGTTGTTCGTTAATTAATTCTTCCAAAGTATCATAGGAGCCTAAAATTTTAATACTAGTACCGGCCGGCCCCGTGGGTCCTATTTCGCCTTGAGGACCAGTCTCTCCCTGTGGGCCAATCATACCTTGCAAACCTTGAACTCCTTGCGGACCAGTTGGTCCCATTGACCCAGGTATCCCCATTTCCCCTTGCGGTCCCGGAACTCCTTGGGGACCCGTCGGGCCCATTTCCCCTTGCGGACCTCGTGGACCTACTATAAAACTATTAGGATTAATAATAGAATAACAACAATTAGTTATTTGACCTTCTTGTTGAGCTTTTTGGACTTTTGCTAAAGCCCGTTCATAATTATTTTTCATTATTTATCCATCCTTCTACTATAAAGTATGTATAAATTTGATTATTGTTTTTTCTTTTTAAGTTGGGATAAAATTCTTGCATTATTAATTTTGGTATCGGCAAAATAACCATCTAATAAATTGTCATTTACATCATCTTTTAGAGAAAACATATTATTTTGAGGATAAGTTATTTGCATTTCTTTTAAAGGTTTATATTCTAAACAATATCGTAAATCTTCTAAAGAAGAAAATCTTATAGAATTATATAAACATCTATTAACAAAATTAGCAATATTAGGATTTTCATGTTTATAATTTTGACAAATATCGGTAAATTCTTGCATTTTTTTATAATACTTTTGATAAGCCCTAGTTTGCTTTATTTCTGCATCATAATTTGGCCCAATATAATTTTTTTGTTTTAATAAATCTTGATATATTTCTAAATTTTGGATTTCATCAGAAGTAATTATATGGATTTTTTTTAAAGAAAAAAGAAAGTCATAATTTTCTAAACTAGTTATTAAACCAAAAGTTGTATCAATTACTTTATCTTCACCATTAATCTTCGTTAGTAAAAAAGTATGTTCAAACTCATCTAACTTAACTAAAGAATGGCGATTATAATAATCTAAATAATCTTTTAAATCGGCCGTTATAATGGCAAATTTTTCAAAAGTTAAACTTAAAGCTAAACCGCAAGCATGGCATCTTCCATTAGCATAACTAGATTTAATTATTTCTTTAAGCGGAAACCCTAAAAAATAATAATTTGGTAAATTAGCTAAAAATGAAGCATCATAAAAAGCACGATTTATCACTGCCGGTCTAATCCAATCATCATTGGTAAAACCCGTTTGCCAACCTAAAGCTCTTTTATACATAAGGTAATCATAATAAATTACTTTATCTTCCGCTTGCAATTTTTTTAATTTTTCTTCATATGTTTGCATTTGCTTCCTCTTTTTTGTCTTTTATTATAGCCAATACTTATTATTTTCGCAAGAAAAATTATAAATCATTAAAACTAATTTCTTTATTAACATTATTTAAATGTTCATTAATAATTAAACTAGTTGTGGTAAGCAACATACCGGCAATCGAAACGGCATTTTTTAAGGAATTAGTAACCACCTCTAAAGGGTCAATAACTTCGGTCTTACCTTTTTCTTCATATTCATTTTTATTAATATTAAAGACTTTATTAAAGTTAGCTTCTTTAATTTTTTGGGCAATTTTGTTATAGTCTAAAGCTCCGTTTTGTAATATTTGCGCCAAAGGAATATTTAAAGCTTGTTGTAAAATTTTAGCACCTTGAGTTTTAGGGTGCATTTTTTCACTTACGGCTTGATATGTTATACCTCCCCCTAAAACGACGCCATTTAAAGCTGCAAAAATAGCATTATAAGCATCATCATAACGCATCTTTTTTTCTCTTCTTTCAATTGCCGTTTGGGCCCCAACTTTTATTTCAATAATGCCATTTTCAAGCATTGCTTTACGTTTATCTTCTCTTTGATTACGCCATATCACCTCATTTATTTGTTCACTTTTGGCAAAAGTAAATATGGTTTCTTCTTCATTTATTTTAAGACTATCAATATTACCTAAATTTTCAACTTTGACCGTTTCTTTACGTGTTATTTGGGCATCTGTTATTAAACTTAAATCTTGTAGTATAGGAAGTTTTTCCCCACCATAACCCGGATTTTTTAATAATATAATATTTATCTTTTGTTCTAAATATAAACTTAATATATTATTGATAAAATCTTCACTATAATCTATTGCCATAATAAGCAAAACCTTTTTATTAAGAATAATATAATTTAATATCTCGGATATTTCTTCAAGATTATCTAAATAATCATCTATTAATAAAAATTCACTATTTTTGAAAATTATTTCTGATTGATTATTCAAAAAGTAAGGAGAAGCTAAAAGCGTATCAATAATATAACCTTGCTTATGAATAATTTCATCTTTTTCCCCATTTCCTTCCGTGATTGTTATAGCCTCTTTATTGCGCACTTTTAGATAAGCCTCCACAATATTTTGACCAATTTCACATGACTTAGCCGAATTACACGCAATCTTAGCTAAATCTTGGCACCTAGGATTCCAACTTAATTCGGAAAAGAAAGGTAATATTCGACTTAAAGCCTCATCTAATTCTTTTTTTAAGACTAAAGGATTATAACCATTTTTAATTATTTCTAACCCTTGATTAAAAATACTTTGCAAGATAACTAATGTCGTGGTCGTCCCATCACCAACCGTTTCATTAGTTTTAATAGAAGCTTCTTTAGCTAATTCTAAAATTGTATTAATTTCTTCATCTTCACTTTCAATATTAGTAGCAATAGTCACCCCATCATTAGTAATAAAAGGACTAAAAGCAGAATGATCAATTATCACATTGCTTCCCTTTGGACCCAAAGTTGTTTTAACCGTATCACATAATAAATTCACGGCTTCGGCCATCT
>CANROR010000014.1 GCA_947632275.1 uncultured Bacilli bacterium
ACCTATTTTCTCTTGTTTGGCTATTTTATTTTTTTCAAAATTGCTAAAAGTTGGTGTAAATAAATTAAAAATTAACATCTAGCTAGTTATATGTTATATATGATTAAAGATAATGTTTTATCAGTATACGATTTAGCTAATGCTAAAGAAGGATTTGCTTATTTAAATTTTATTGTTGCCAAAATAAATATTAGTTTAATAATTATCATTATAATTTCTTTAATATTTTTAATTATTAGTTTTAGTAATATAAAAAAACTTCCAAAAATAAATGGAAGAAAAAAACTTATTATTTTAATCGTTTGTTTGGGCTTGTTTTTTGGATTAAAGTCCTTAACCTTAATGAGCTTAAAAAAATACGATGAAAGTAAATGGAGTAAACTTAATTATCCGCGTTATTATTATAATAATTTTATTAATCCTAATCGAAGTTTATTAGTTTTAGGCTTATATGAATATACGGCTCGAGATTTATATTTGTATTATCAAAATATGCATTCTATCTATGGTAGTGTTGAAAAAATTGAAGAAGTAATGGCTACTTTTGATGATAGTGATACTAAAAATAATATGACGGGAATTTTTAAAGATAAAAATTTAATTATGATTATGATGGAAAGCATTGATAATATGGAAATTAACGAAAAAACTATGCCAACTTTAAAATATATGCGGGAAAATGGTTGGAATTTTACCAATAGATATTCCAAAAATATTGCTACTATTGTGACAGAATTTACTTCTTTGACAGGAATTTATAACATTGGTTCGAGCTATAATATAAATAAAAATAATTATACTATGTCATTGCCGGCTTTGTTTAATAAAAATGGTTATATAGCTCGTTCTGTCCATGAAAATAATGGTCATTATTATAATCGCGACGTTTTACATAAGGCCTTAAATTTTACTGAAAGTTATTTTCTGTATGATATTTTGGATAAACCACAGTTTTATGTTGATGAGCAAATTGTGGCTAATGATGAAATTTATAAAAAATTAACGAAAGATAAATTTATGACTTTTATTGTCACGATTTCGGCGCATGGTCCTTATACTAATAATAGTACTTGTAGGTCCGAAAGTATCAATTCTGAAAAGGAATGTTTAGATATGCTATCTAAAAGAACCGATGATATGTTGGCTACCTTATTAAAAAGATTAAAGGAAGATAAATTATTGGATGATACCATTATTGTTTTATATAGTGACCATTATCCATATGCTTATGATTTTACAAACGAAGAAAAAGCAAAATTAGAAAAATTAGATGATAACTATAGCATTAGAGCTTTACCTTTTATTATTTATAATCCGAATTTAAAGGCTAAAGAATATGATATGTTTGTCAATGATGTTGATTTAGCGCCAACCTTTTTAAATTTATTTGGGATAGATTATAATCCGCGTTATTATATTGGAACGGATATTTTTCGGAAAAGTCATAAAGATTTATTTTTCTTCACGGATGCTTCATGGAGTGATAAAAAAATATATAGTTTAAGTAGCAATGCTAATAATGATGAATATTTTGCGGATACTACGGCTTATGTTAATGAAAGAATTGATTTAAATAAAATGCTAATTAGTAATGATTATTATCGAAATTTACTTGATTAATATCTAGTAATTTCCAACATTCCTTTGAAAAAATGGCACGTAAGAGTAAATATTCCTTTGAAAAAATGGCATGTAAGAGCAAATATTCCTTTGAAAAAATGGCAAAATAGGTTTATAATTAAGTAAATAAGGAGAAAAAAGAATGATTTTAAAAAGAAAAATTACGGATAAGTTATTGGAATGGAAAAATAAGGAAAATAAGCAAGCCTTATTAATTTCTGGAGCGCGCCAAGTAGGTAAAACTTATATAATTCAAGAATTTGCTAAAAATAATTATAAAAATAGTATTTATATAAATTTTATTGAACAACCAGATTATAAAGCCATTTTTGAAGAAAATTTAGATGCCGATACAATTATTAAACAAATTTCGTTAAGAGTACCTAATTTTAATTTAGAAGAAAATAATACTTTATTGGTGTTGGATGAAATTCAAGCTTGTGAAAAGGCGATAACGGCTTTAAAATTTTTAGCTTTAGACGGTCGCTTAGATGTTGTTTGTTCAGGCTCTCTTTTAGGCATTGCTTATAAAAGAGTAGAGTCTTTTCCTGTTGGATTTATTGAAAGATTAGAATTAAATTCTTTAGATTTTGAAGAATTTTGTTGGGCTAATGGCCTAAATGAAGAATCTTTAAGTTATTTGCAAAGTTTTTATGAACAAAAAAAGGTAATACCCGAAGCTATTCACAAAAGAATGCTTAATTTATTTAAAGAATTTATTGTAGTTGGCGGCATGCCGAGAATTGTTGATGAATTTGTAACGAATCATAATTTTGCTAATGTTTTAAATTTGCAAAAAAATATTTTAGAAGATTATCAAAATGACATTATAAAGTATGCTAATATGAAAGATAAAGCCAAAATTCGGGATTGCTTTTTATCGATACCGCGGCATTTGGCCAAAGATTATAAAAAATTTCGGTATAACTTAGTTGATAAAAATGGTAGTGCCAAAAAATATTATGGTTCTTTAGAATGGTTATATGATGCGGGAATTATAAATTTTTGTTATAATTTAGCCATTCCCGAATTGCCCCTGGAAGGTAATGCGAAAACCGATGCTTTTAAAGTTTATATGAAAGATACAGGACTTTTGATGGCGATGCTTGAAGAAGGAAGTCAATTAGAAATCATAAATGGTAATTTAGGAATTTATAAAGGGGCAATATACGAAAATATTATTGCCGATATATTTGGCAAAATGGGGAAAAAATTATATTATTTTGAACACAATTCAACCTTAGAAATTGATTTTTTTATTCGCTTAGATGGTTATGCTACGGCGATTGAAGTTAAATCCGCGGATAATACCAAGTCTAAATCATTAGATTCCATAATTAATAATTGGCATGTGGAAAAAGCCATAAAATTATCGAGTAAAAATTTAGGCATAGATAAAAATGGAATTTTAAATTTACCAATTTATATGGTGATGTTTTTAAAATAGTTAATTGATAAATCTTGCAAAAAGATCAAAAATATATTAGAGTAAATATAGAAAGATTGAGAATGCTATGAAAGAGAAAATATCTAAATTAGTTAATGTATATAAAAAATATGGCTTTATTGGTTTTTGCAAAAAATTGTATGCTTACATCAAAGCTAATTATTTAGATAAAATTAGTTTTAAAGCTTTTTTCTTTAAGGGTAAATATCAACATTTATTAAAAGAAATATTAAATGGGGATTATGACCGCATTATTTTATGGCGGAGTTCCTTTGGTTATAATGTTCCTTTATATCAAAGACCGCAACATATTGCGAATAATTTAGCCAAAAATAACTGTTTAGTTTTATATGAAGTAACGACAATGACCGATAAAGTAAAAACCATTAAAAAACAAACTAATAATTTATATTTATTTAATTTTAATAATATTTTACTGAATAATTTATTAATGCAAGAATTAAAGTTAGTAAAAAAGCCAAAATATATCGAACTTTATTCTACGGATTGGAAGTTGTCGGTGGCCAATATTGAAGAATATATGGCAAATGGCTTTGGTTTTATTTATGAATACATCGATCATTTATCGCCGGAACTGGCTGGTACCGCCGAACTTCCACGAAATATTGTCGAAAAGTATGAATATGCGATGAATAATAAAAAGGTTTATGTTGTTGTTTCCGCTGATGAGCTTGAAAAAGATGTGATAAAAAGACGCGGCAAAACGAATCTTGCATTTTCTTCAAATGGAGTCGATTATCAATTTTTTCAAAATAATAACGAAAAGTATAAACTCGAAAAAGAATATTTAGATATTATTAATAATGGTAAAATTAATATTTGTTATTATGGTGCTTTAGCTAAATGGTTTGATTATGATTTAGTAGCCAAAATTGCCCAAACTAATAAATACAATATTATTTTATTTGGGATTAAGTATGATGAATCATTTGATGAAAAGATGGTTAATAATGAAAATATTTATTTTCTGGGAACCCGAGATTATAAAGTTTTAAAATATTATGCGCAAAAATGTGATATTTTAACGATTCCTTTTGTCTTAAATGATATTACCAAATCAACTAGTCCCGTGAAAATATTTGAATATATGGCTTTACATAAACCCATTGTTACGACTGATATGAAAGAATGTCGGAAATATAAATCAGTTTTAATTGGGAAAAATCACGAAGATTTCTTAAAAAAGATAGACCAAGCCTATAAATTAAGAAATGATAAAAAATATCTGCAAATTTTAGATAACGAAGCCCAAGAAAATGATTGGAGTAAAAAGGCTGAAGCTATCATTAATCTCATTAAGAAAGATGAAAAATAAAAATGTTTTTATTCCCAAAAAACTCCACAGTGGAGTTTTTTGGGAATAACTTTTAAAAAAATTATAATTGTTAAAGATTATATAAAAAGAACAAGAACAGAAAATGGTATAATTATTTACTAGATCAAAATAGTTTGGATTATTAAGTTTATATTTTTAAATATTGTATAAAAAAACTTCTTTTAAATCACAATAGATTTGAAAGGAGTTTTTATTTTGGCTAAATACAAAGTAGAAATCACAGGTATTAATACAAATAATTTAAAAGTATTAACTAATGAAGAAATGATTGAACTTTTTCAAAAATATCAAAATGGAGATGAAGTGGCCAAACAAGATTTAATCAATGGTAATTTAAAGTTAGTCTTAAGTGTTTTAAAATATTTTTCCCATAGTAATTTAAATTTAGATGATTTATTTCAAGTCGGAGTCATTGGGCTTATTAAAGCCATCGATAATTTTGATTTAAGTTATAATTTAAAATTAAGTACGTATGCGGTTCCTTTAATTGTTGGAGAAATTAAAAGATATATTCGCGATAATTCAGTGATTCGCGTCAGTCGGGGCATTAAAGAACTAGCTTATCAAATTTTAAAATTTAAAGATGAATATATTGCCAAATACGGCATGGAACCTTTAAATAGTGTGATCGCGGAAGCTTTACAAATCGAAGAATATAAGATCGCTTATGCGCTTGATTCATTAAGACAACCGACCAGTATTTTTGAGCCTATTTATAATGATGGCGGCGATACCATTTATTTATCGGATCAAATCGCGGATACGAAAGAACAAAATCAAGATTATGATATGTTAATTTCCTTAAGAAAAGCGATGCAAAAGATTAAACCACGGGAAAAAAATATTTTAGTCAATCGCTTTATTGTCGGGAAAACGCAAATGGAAATTGCCGAGGAAATGGGAATAAGTCAAGCCCAAGTCTCCCGAATCGAGAAAAATGCCATTAATAATGTGCGAAAGTTAATTAAATAAACAAATAAGTTAAAATTATTTGTTTATTTTTAAATTTAAGTCAATTTGACAGTTTTAACATTTAAAAGAGTAGTAAATGAATTAAAAAAGTGCTATGTTTATTATATAAGGGTGTGATACAGATGTTTATTGGTGAAAATCCGATTCATATTGAGGCTAAGGCCGACATTGGTGAACTTATTATTTTTCCCGGCGATCCTTTAAGAGCAAAGTATATTGCCGAAAAATTTTTAGAAAATAGTAAACTCGTTACGAATATTCGGAATATGAGTGGTTATACAGGTATGTATAAAGGGAAAAAAATTACGGTCATGGGTAGTGGCATGGGAATGCCAAGTGCTAGTATTTATGTGTTTGAACTGGTGCATTTCTTCCACGCGAAAAAAATAATTCGGATTGGAACGTGTGGGGCGGTTAGTCCCAAAGTGGATATCGGTGACATTATTTTAGCCGATCAAGTATACTCCGAATCTAATTTCGCGTATACTTATAGTAATTACCCTAAATATCTGGTTAAGGCTAGTCACGAGTTAAATGAGAATGTATTAAAAGCAAGTACTGAGGCTAATATCAAAGTTAATAAAGGTATGCTTACCACGATGGATGTTTTTGGCCCTTATATTGATTTTGAACGAGTTCTAAAAAGAATTCCTGCCAAGTACGAAATTTTGGGTGAAGAAATGGAAGCTTTTGGCGTAATTCATGTGGCTAATACGTTAGGCATTGAGGCCACAACGATGGCGACAGTAGTTGATTCAAAATATTCGAAGGTTGTGCTTAGTCCAGAAGAAAGAGAACAAAATTTAAATAATATGATCACCTTAGCTTTAGAAGCAATTATTAAATAGAAGGAGGAAATATGAAAGAAGAAATATTTCGGGCTTATGATATCCGAGGAAATTATCCGACCGAGATTAATGAAGAAATGGCGTATACGATAGGGCAAAGTTATGGCTCCTATCTTCAAGAAAAATATAATTTAAATACCTGCGTCGTTTCGCGTGATAATCGTTTAAGTAGTGAGGCCTTATGTCAAAGCTTGGTTAAAGGCATTAATAGTACGGGTTGTAATGTTATTGATTATGGTTTAACCACCACCCCAATGAATTATTATGCCCGTTATTTAAATCAAATGCCGGGGATAATGGTAACGGCTTCCCATAACCCCAAAGATGATAATGGTTTTAAATTTTCTTTTGATAAAAAGATGGTTAATGCCCGGGGAGAAATGATTACCGATTTTAAAAATTACACTTTGGCCGGTAATTTTAAAAAAGGTGATGGTAAGACTGAACATCAAGTGATTTTAGAAAAATATATTGAGTATTTAAAATATTCGATTAAATTTGGTAAAAGAAAAAGAAAAGTTATTTTTGATTGTGGTAATGGCATCACGGGAATGTATGCGCGGAAAATTTTTAATAATTTTAATATTGATTTTGAAATAATAAATGAAGTTAGTGATGGTTCTTTTCCTAATCATCATCCTGATCCCGCGGTACCGGAAAACATGGCACAACTTCAAAAGGAAGTTAAAGAAAAAAATGCCGATTTAGGAATCGCTTTTGATGGTGATGGCGATCGGATTGGCGTAGTCATGGAAAATGGTCAATTAATGACAATTGAAGAATTCATTATTTTAATGATTCGTGATATGTTTAATAATGTTACTAATAAAACTTTTCTTTATGATATCAAGTGTTCTAAAGCGGTAGCAGATGAAATAACTAAATTAGGAGGCAAGGGTATTTGCACCCGGACAGGAGCTAGTTTTTCCCAAGCCAAAGTTCAAGAAGATAATTTGCCTTTTGGTGCTGAATTATCAGGACATATTTATTTTCGGGATCGGACTAATGACTGTGGTTCGGCGATATATGCGGCTTTACGTTTGCTTGAAATATTAAGTAAAAATAGTGAGAAATTAAGTGCTATGTGTCAAGATATGCCTCATTATTTTAAAATGCCGGAGTTAAAAATCCCGACAACTGAAGATAAAAAGCCAATTGTCATTAGTAATATTAAAAATTATTGTGTGCAAAATCGTTATCCAATTGAAGAAATTGATGGAATTAAAATTAATTTTACCAATGGTTGGGCTTTAGTTCGTCCTAGTAATACGGGACCTAATTTAATATTTATTGCCGAAGCCGAAACCGAACAGGGATTAACCCAATTACAAAATATTTTTATTCCTTTAATAAATGAATACAATAAGTAAAAGAAATTCTTGACTAAAATTCAAGGCATATAATATAATAATAAATGGAAAAAACGAAGAACAAGACACGTATATTTAGGACTTCTTTTTTAGAGAATTAGTCAAATAGGTGCAAGACTATAAAGAAAAATAAATATATATCACTTGGAAGTTGATTAACTGAAAAAAAGTAAGTTAATTCCGTTTACTCGCGTTAAGAGATAAAGAGAAAAATAAAGGTGGTACCGCGATGATTTCGCCCTTGGGTTACCATCTTTTTTTATTTTTAGAAGGAGGAAATATGAAAAATTTTAAAGAATTAGACAAAAGAAAAGTAAGCGAAGTTGAACAAGATATTTTAGCTTCTTGGAATGGTATCAATGCTATTATGGAAAAGCAAAATGAATTGCGGAAAGATGCCGAAACTTTTGTTTTTTATGATGGACCAGCTTTTGCTAATGGTTTTCCCGGCCTACATCACATGGTATCTAAGAATTTAAAAGATGCTATTTGTAAATATCATGTAATGAAAGGGAAAAAAGTAATAAGAAAAGTAGGTTGGGATACCCATGGTTTACCAATCGAAAATCATGTGGAAAAGAAGTTAGGTATTTCATCGAAAAAAGAAATTGAAGCTTTGGGTGTTGATAAATTTAACGAAGAATGTCGGAAAAGTGTCCGGGAAAATGAAGCCGCTTTTATTGATTTAACAAGTAAGATGGGTCAATTTATTGATGTCGAAAATCCATATCTGACCTTTAAAAATGATTATATTGAAACGGAATGGTGGATTTTAAAAAAATTTTTTGAAGAAGGTTTATTCTATGAAGGTACGAGAGTCGTTCCGTATTGTCCTCATTGTGGGACAGGACTTGCAAGTCATGAAGTAGCTCAAGATTATGAACAAGATCAAGCTTTAACAGTTTATGTACCATTTAAGAAAAAGGATGAAGATGTTTATTTTCTAGTTTGGACAACGACGCCTTGGACGTTACTTGCTAATGTAGCTTTATGCGTTAATCCGGATGAAGACTATTCTTTAGTCGAATCAAAAGGCAATAAATTTATTTTAGCAACGAAATTAGTTAAGGCCGTTTTAGGTGATGATGTAAGCATTTTAGATACCTTTAAAGGTAAAACTTTAGAATACACCGAATATGAACAATTAATTCCCGAGTTATCAGTCGATAAAAAAGCTTTTTATGTAACTTGTGATAATTATGTTACGATGGAAGATGGGACGGGAATTGTCCATATTGCTCCCGCTTTCGGGGATGATGATGCCAATGTTGGTCGGAACTATGATTTACCAAACCTTAATCCGGTGGGTAAAGATGGTTGTTACACGGAAGGGCCATGGCAAGGTAAATTTGTTCATGATGTTAATGAAGAAGTTGTCGAATATTTAAAGACAAATGATAAATTATTTAAAAAACAAAGAATTGTCCATGATTACCCACACTGTTGGCGTTGTCATACTCCTTTGATTTATTATTCAATGCCAAGTTATTATATTGCCGTATCTAAATTTAAAGATCAAATGGTCGAAGCCAATAAAAGCGTAAATTGGTATCCGGCTTATGTGGGCGAAAAACGCTTTGCTAATTGGATCGCGGGCGCCAAAGATTGGAATGTTTCGCGTTCTCGTTATTGGGGAAGTCCAATTCCTTTTTGGAAATGTGAATGCGGCTATAATCACATGGTGGGATCGATTGCCGAATTAAAAGAAATGGCGATCGAAGAAATTTCTGAAGATTTCGATTTACATAAACCATATATTGATGAGGTTCATCTTAAATGTCCGAAGTGTGGTGCAAAAATGACACGGATTTTAGATGTTTTAGATTGTTGGTTTGATTCTGGTTCTATGCCATTTGCCCAATATCATTATCCTTTTGAAAATGAAGAGTTATTTGCTAGTCAATTTCCTGCCGATTTTATTTGTGAAGGAATTGATCAAACAAGAGGTTGGTTCTATACGCTTTTAGTAATTTCGACATTTGTAAAAGGTTGTAGTCCGTTTAAAAATGTCTTAGTTAATGATTTACTTTTAGATGCGGAAGGCAAAAAAATGAGTAAATCGCGGGGCAATATTGTCGAACCATTTACGACAATTAAAGAATACGGGGCCGATGTAGTTAGATTTTATTTACCTTATGTATCACCAGTTTGGACGCCTTTAAAATTTGATATGGAAGGTTTAAAAGAAGTTTATTCGAAATTCTTTAATCCTTTAAAAAATGCTTATAGTTTCTTTGCAATGTATGCCAATGTTGATGGCATCGATACGGATGAATGTCAAGTTGCCTATAAGGATCGGGAAGAAATTGATAAATGGTTACTTTCCAAATACAACCGGTTAGTTAAAGATGTAACCATAGCTTTTGATGAATATGATTTAAATAAAGTTGTTAAATATTTTACGACGTTTGTATCTGATGATTTATCTAATTGGTATATTAGACGGAATCGGAATCGTTTCTGGGGTAGCACTTTAGATAATTCGAAAAAAAGTGTTTATATTACCACTTATGAAGTTTTAGTAGGCTTGTCAAAACTAATGGCGCCAATTGTGCCATTCTTATCTGAAGAAATGTATCGAAATCTCACCGGTGAAGAATCTGTTCATTTAACCAATTATCCGGAATGGGACGAAGCTTTAATTAATGATTCAATCGAAGAAAAAATGGATTTAGTTCGATCTTTAATTAGTATAGGTCGTTATGTTCGAGAAGAAGCCAAGATTAAAGTTCGTCAACCTTTAGCTCAAGCTTTAATTGCCGGTGAAAATAAAAAAATCATGGGCGATTTAGTATCTTTAATTGAAGAAGAACTAAATGTTAAAGAAGTGGCCTTTATCACCGATTTAAATGAATATATGGATATGTCCGTGAAACCTAATTTTAAAGAAGTAGGTAAGGTCCTTGGTCCTAAAATGAAGGAATTCCAAGCAGTACTAGCAAATCTTTCTTTAAATGATGTAGCTAAATTAAATAATAATGAAGAAGTTATAATTAAACTTGCCGGTGAAGATTTTAAAGTTACGAAAGAAATGGTTGATATTCGTTTTATGGCTAAAGAAGGCTTTAACATGGGGATGGAAAATAATAACTTTATAATTTTAAATACTGAAATAACTGGAGAATTATTACAAGAAGGAATTGCTCGGGAAATTGTATCCAAAGTTCAAAATATTCGGAAGACTTTAGAATATAATGTCGCCGATCGCATTAATATTACCTTTAATGTTAGTGAAGCTATTAAAGAAGCCATTAGCCAACATCAAGATTATATTCAAAATGAGACTTTAGCTACGTCTATTAGTTATAATAATGAATTAACCAAAGATATTGATTTAAATGGGGAAAATATTGGTATTAAAATAGATAAAGAATAAAGAGTTACAAACTCATTTGTAACTCTTTTCTTTTAACAAAAAAATGGCTTTTTAATTAAGCCATTTCATTTTTATATGGTATCCTCGAGGCGATTCGAACGCCTGACCGATCGCTTAGAAGGCGATTGCTCTATCCAGCTGAGCTACGAGGACATTAGCAAATAAATTATAACGTATTATTAATAAGAAATCAAGAAAATTATTGGCAATCGCCTAAAATATACTACTTAGGAAAGGGTCGTAGATAGGTATATCCAAGATTTTGCCTTTTAGCAGTCACAAGATACTTCCTATCTACGTCTCACTGTAAATGACCTTAATAAAAAGTCGTTTACCACTTAAGTATAAGCTAATATTACTAAAAATACAATTAATTTTTGCAATATTAGCATGCTTTGTCGAATCAATTACAATTATATTTTTTGAGTTTAAAATATTGTTTTTTTTATCGAAGAGGAAAGTATCTACTATTTTTTTTGAATACGATGGCATCAAAATTTTGCATATCTTTTGATTTTTTTATAACATTTTCTTTATTTTAACCAATTTTTAATTTAGATTAAATTGAATTAAATGCTATCTGATTTCTTAAATTTATTTAGTTTTTTCCGCGCTCTATTTGTTAAATTATATCTTACACCATTTCCGTCGTTTCCAAGGTAATTGTGCAACCAGTTGCACTAATTCATCATCATTTTTATATTCATTATAAAAAGCTTTCATATATTTTAAATTACGAATCGAAAAACCTTTTAAATTAGGAAAAGATATTTTTAATTCCATTGCAACATTATCAATAAATTTATTACCCCAATTACTATTTTCTTCTAATGTTTTACCAATATTATAATATAAATTAACCAATTTTTTATTTGCATCACTCATGATTTCCAATTGAGTATTGGTTATTGCACTTTTAATACTATTAGCGACATCTTGAAATGATTTTTCTATCATAACTAACCTCCTGGATATAAATATAGTATACCATTTATTTAAAATATCTTGTATCATAATCAAATAAAAGCTCTAAATTTTTTCATCTAGATGTCTCTTAAAAATCTTAATCACACAAAAGTAATTTGTTTTAGAAATAAAACGGAGCAATAAAAAAGATACTTCCCATAAATAAGTAGGAGTATCCACCATTTTTCAATGTAGATGCCACCTTGCCGGTAACATTTACATTTTAAGTATAACCTAATTTTAAATAAAATACAACTATTACAGACCAATTACTTCAATTAATTCATTATCGACATTAAAGGAAACTTCTTTAACGTTATAAGTATCCCGTAAAGATAAAGCAATTGAATATTTAACTTCTTCTTTGATTTGTTTTTCTTCTAAATTAGCCAGTAAAGCATTATTAAAGCTTAAAGAAATACTATTTTCTAAAAGTTCATAACTTTCTAGATTGGCTGATGCGGTTAAATAACTGATTAAATTGGTGTGATAGGTCGGGGTTGATTTTAAATTATTAATAATTACTTCTACGCGTTCGGTATTATTATTCGTAATTTCGGTCACCGGAACATAATAGTAAAAATCATTATTTTTACTTAAATAATAAATAGTAGTTTTGGATGTATCTTTAATCGAATCTAAATTATAGATTTTATTAATGCCATAATTTTTATTTAATACATTGGGTAATTTTTTATGAGAATGGGGTAGTTCGGTTAATTTTTCCCCTTGAACGAAAATCATAATTTCTTTAATCTCATTAAGTTCGGTTAAAGAATAAATAATCGATTCTAGCATTTTTTCTTCGTATTCTTTGGCAACATTCAAAAATTCTTGGCTAAAGTTTATTTTTAAAAGCCCATCATTTAAACTTAAATCAATTACTTTGGTATCTTTGGGAATTATTGCTTTAAAACTGTCGGGAATATAACTTGATTTATCGCCGCCAATAGTTAAAGCATCAATTATTTCTTTAATAATATCTTCGGTTTTTTCTTTATTTTTAACAATCGTTGTCCGGGCTACATAATCATTCTTGTCGATTAAAAAAATGGGCATTTCAATTTCCTCAACATAAGTTAAAGATTCTTCGATGTAAGTTTCATTACTCGGAAAAAAATAAATGATAAGTAAAATTAAAAGGGCTAAAGAGGCTAAAATAATTCTTCTGATTGCCGATTTTTTTAACATAAGACCACCTTACTAAAATTATATTTGGGAAAATAAAAAAAAGACCGAAGTCTTTTCTTAAATTGTTAGTTCTCCCATTTTAATTAATTCAACTACAGCTTGGGCGCGACCTTTAACTCCTAGTTTTTGAATAGCATTGGAAATATGATTTCTAACGGTTTTTTCACTAATACCTAGGAAAGAAGCAATTTCTTTAGTTGATTTATTTAAAACAAGGAGATCAAAAACTTCTTGTTCACGATCTGTTAATATACCTTTTTTCATTTCAAAATTTCCTTTCTAAAATAAAATTCTTCATAGTATTTTATGAAGAATTTATTTAAAAAGTGATTGTTTAAGCTTAAGATTCAAACTTAACGGTAATATATTTTTGGGTATCGTATACGGCTTGCACGGAACGGATAATTTTGTTGGCAATTTCTGTACTATGTTCTTTGGCCGAAACGACAACACTAATGCTATCGCCATTTATTTTAACAAAACAGTCGTAATTGTAGGTATCTTTAATTAGTTTTTCTAACTTTTCAACTTCACCTTTGGCCGTATTTAAAGCTTGAAGCGCATCATAAGCATTATTTTTTTCTTCTAGAGTAGCTGCCTCATCGAGTAAAATATCTTGATAGTTTTGCATGGCTTTCATTATTTCTTCATCTTCGGCTACGCGAAGAGCAACTAAAACATCAGAATCTTTAACTTCAATGACTTCTTTACTGGCCTCTTTATCACTAGCTAAAGTAGCTAAAGCCTCATCATCCATCGAAACATAGTAAATCCCTAAGACTAAAATAAGGGAAAATAAAGTTACAAACCATAAATTTTGTTTATTAATCATAATCTTTTCCTCCGAAATCTACTAAAGTATATGAGACAAGTTATTAAATATTAAAAAAATTAACTAAATTTTTAAAAGAATTTTTATTTTTTATCGAAATAAATGTCGAGCTTTGACGAATCGCTTGCAAATCGATAAAGAGTTTATATAATAACAACTTTGTGAGAAAATTTTTTAAAAATTTATTTTGAAAAAAAGGAAATGCTTTTTGGAAAAGATAAATATATAAGTGAAGGGAGGAAAAAAGGTGAAAAAAATGATTGTGGTCAAACAACATGATTTACAAGATTGTGGCGTTTGTTCTTTAGCATCAATTATTCGTTTTTATGATGGATTTATTCCTATTGAAAGATTAAGACTGGATACTCATACAACTAAAGATGGGGCGACGGCCTATAATCTTTTAAATGCGACGCAGAAATACGGTTTTGAAACTAAAGGCGTAAAAATTGATTCACTAGAAGATAGCCATATTATTTTGCCGGCCATCGCCCATTTGAAATTTAAAAATGGTCTAAATCATTTTGTCGTTATTTATGAAATTACGAAAACGAAGGTAATTATAATGGATCCAGCCCAAGGAAAAGTAGTCATGAAAAAAGACAAATTTTACGAAGTTTTTTCCCATGTTTTATTAATGTTCTATCCGAAGGAAAAAATTACGTATTTAGAGCCGGGGAAAAGTATCTGGCAAATCTTTGGTGAACTCATTTTAAAAAATAAAAAAATCTTTGGCGAAATAGTTTTTATTAGTATTATGTTGACGGTTACAACGATTGCTTCTAGTTATTATTTTAAGGTCGGCATTGAAGCCGTAACCAATAATACGTATCTTGCGTATATTAAATTGATTTTTTTAGTGTTTTTAATCGTTACGTTATTTAAATGTACGTTTACTTATCTGCGCGGATATTTGGAAAATCATTTAAATAAAAATATAGATGTTTTGTTACAATCGGATTTTTTAAATCACTTATTTCGTTTACCTTCAGCTACTCTTAGTAGTCGGAGTAGTGCAGAGATTATCTCAAGGGTGGGAGAACTTAATAATATCAAATCTTTGTATACGGAAATATTTGTTAATTTTCTCTTAGATTTTATTTTAATGTTTTCATCCATTCCCATTCTAATTATGATAAATAGTAACCTTTTTTTTATTCTTTTCTTTGTAGTTATTATTTATTTTATAATTGGAATTATCACGACGAAGCCTATTTATCAAAAAGCTTATCGGAATATTAGTTGTGAAGAAGATTTTAATAATGAATTATTAGAATCAGTTACAACCTTTCAAACTATTAAAAATTTAAATATTACCCCTTACATCTTAAAAAATATTGAAGAGAAATTATCAATATTTTTGTACGATAGTTTTAAACTGAATGATTATTTAAATAAAGAAGAAAATTTGAAAAATAGTATTAACGAATTAGGTTTTTATGTGATTAACACCGTAGGTATTTATCTTATTATGAAAAATAAACTGACAATTGCTAATTTAATTACTTTTAATTCATTAATGAGCTTTTTCTTAAACCCTATCAAGAATTTAATTGATGCTATTCCACGATTTAATTTTTTTAAAGCCACGTTTGCTAAAATAAATGATTTTATTAATATTCCTACTGAGAAACTTGGCAAACGAAATGCTTTTAAAAATCATAATATTGAAGTAAAAAAATTAAATTTTAGTTATAATGATTATCATTTAACTTTAAAAGATGTGGAATTCTCGATTGCCGAAGGAGCAAAAGTAATGTTTAAGGGTAAAAGTGGTTGTGGGAAAAGTACGATGTGTAAAATTCTTAATAAAGAATTTACTAAGTATGCCGGTGCCATATTTATTGGCAATAAAAATTTAAAAGATTATTCTTTAAAAACGATTAGAGAAAATATCTTATATGTTAGTCAAAATGAAAATCTTTTCACGGATACGATTTATAATAATTTAGTTTTAGGGCGCAATGTAACTGAGGAAAAAATCACTAAAATAGTTAAAGTATGTTTACTTGAGGAAGTTATTGATAAAAAACCTTTTCGGTATGAAACAATCATAAATAATTTTAATAATTCTATTTCGGGTGGGGAAAAACAAAGGTTAATTTTAGCCCGTTCCTTACTTAAAGACGCCAAAATTTTAATTTTAGACGAATCTTTAAGCGAAGTAGACTATGAAATTGAAAGGCAAATTATTCAAAATATCAAAACTTATTTTAAAGATAAAACTTTAATTTATATTACCCATAAAAATCAAGATGATTTATTTGACCAAGTTATAAATTTTCAAGAGGCAATATGATTAATAATTATCAAAGGTTACTTAATATTCCTTATAAAAACTATTTTGGTTTAATAATCGTGGTTGGTTTAACCATAATTCTTACAATTTATATTGCGACTAAGTCATTATATGATAGGTTAGATTTATTAGCAGTTAGTAATGGGCAAAATTTAGTTTTGGCGGTACCAATTGATTACTCTGATACTTTGACCAAAGGTGCCGTTTTAAATATAAATAAAACCAATTATAACTATAATATCGAATCAGTTAGTGAATTATTATATGATGAAGTAAGACAAATTAATTATCAAAACTTTATCATAACTATTGATAAAAAGTATCCTTTAAATGAAATAGTGAAAGTGACTTTTTATTACAACAAAGAAAAGATAATTCAAAAAGTTATTAAATTTGTAAAGGAGTGAAGTAAATGAAATTAAATAATAACGAACTTGAAAATATCAAAGGTGGAGGAGCCACTTTCTGGATGGTTCTCGGTGGCATTGGCATTCTTATTTTAGGAATATTTGACGGCTATCGGAACCCACTTAAATGTAATAATGGTTAAAAGGAGGTAAAAAATGGTATTACATGATATGGAATTAATTAAAGTTAAAGGAGGATCTTTAACAACGTCAATGATTAACGCTTTATCTAAAGCCATGACCACAATTTTAAAAATTGGGCAAACAATTGGTAGCGTTATTCGCCGAACTATAACTAATAGTTATTGTATTGGTTAGAAAAAAGCCTTCGGGCTTTTTTTCTTTGCCTAAAATTATTTTTTCCGCAATAACATATAATTAAAAAAGGTGATAAGATGCATATTAAAGATAATCTAACTAATTTTTTATATGATCAAAATTATTATATAGCGATGTATGATAATTATTTATATGTCTTTAATTATTTAAATTTAGATTTGTTAACTAATAAAAAAATAGTATTAAAACTAGAAAAATTTAAATTGTTAATTAAAGGCGAAAATCTTTTTATTTCCAAATTATTACCCCAAGAAATCTTAATTAAAGGTAAAATTGAAAATATAGGTATTGATTATGAATAAATACTTAAAAGTTAAATGTTTATGTCCTGATTATTATAAATTTATGCAAAAAGTAGCTAGTTTAAATGTGGCTATTTATAATCTTAAATATCAACAAAAATATCTTTATTTTGAAGTTAGTGCTAATGATTATGCAAAATTAACAAAATATTTAAAAAGTTATAAATTTATTCCCCTTAATTATTTAGGTATTTATAAAATTCGAGATTTCTTTTATCAATATAAAATTCTCATTATTTGTTTTATCATTGGTTTAGGTTTATTATTTTTAGGAAGTAATTTAATTGTCGAAGTTAATGTCATTCATGAAAATAAAGAAATAAGAGAATTAATATTAGATGAGTTAGAAAGCGTTGGTATCAAAACACTATCGTTTAAAAAAAGTTATAACCAATTACAAAAAATTAAAGAAATGCTTTTAGAAAAATATCCCGACAAATTAGATTGGTTAGAATTTGAAAAAGACGGGATGATTTATAATGTCCGGGTCGAAGAAAGAATTATTACTGATACGAGTAAAGAAAATAAAAAATGTAATATTATTGCGACTAAAGAAGGGACTATTAGCAATCTGAAAATTGCTAGTGGCGAAGCTTTAGTTAGACCTAATGATTTAGTCAAAAAAGGCGACGTTTTAATCTCGGGTATTATTATGTATAACGAGGTTGAAAAAGCGCGAGTTTGTGCTAGTGGCGAAGTTTTTGCCCATACGTGGTATACCGTGAAAGTAACGATACCTTTTCAACATGAAGAATATCAAAAGACGGGGAAAAAGAAATATAATTTAGTTTGGGAAAATAAAAATAATAAAACGTCAATCTTTAAACCAAGGTTTGTCTCATTTAGCAAAGACTATAAAACTTTATTAGCTTTGTTTGATTACAAACTTTTATTAGAAACTGAATATGAAAATACGAAAAAGGTCTTTAATTATACGGAAGATGAAGCTTTAGAAGTGGGCTTGGCTAAAGCCGAAGAAAATTTAAAAAAGAAATTAGGAGCTAAAGATACTATAATTGATAAAAAAGTTTTGAAAAAATACGTAAATGATAGTAAAATGGATATAGAGATATTCATCATTGCAAATGAACTAATTAGTACAGAACAAATTATAGCAGAGGAAAACGAAGGGGTTGATAATAGTGATCTTAAAAACAATCAAAATGACACTTAATGATAATTGGCCAGTTATAATGATTTTTTTAGTGACTATGATTTCTTTACGCTTTTTTTATTATCATACGCATCGCGACAAAATGTGCTTATATAAAGAATTCTTTAGTATCTTGGCCATTATTTACATTTTTTTGTTATTTCAATTATTAACCAATGTGGAGTTAAATCATACCTCCGGCTTTAATATTGTTCCTTTTGCCGAAATTATGCGTTATGATTTTGGTAGTCGCTTATTTTATTATAATGTTATTGGCAATATTGTCGTGTTTATTCCGTTTGGTTATTTTATTGCCGATTATATTAAATCAAAAAATATTTTTCCGGCTTTAATTATTAGTGGCATCGTTAGTGCGACGGTAGAATTTGTCCAATTAAATATTGGCCGTTCCTTTGATATTGATGATATTATTTTAAATATTTTGGGTGGTATAATTGGTTATTTGCTTTATATCGCCTTTCAAGCAATTAAGAATCATTTACCGCGCTTTTTTCAAAGAGACGGTTTATATAATTTTATCTGTTTAGTATTGATTGCTTTAATTATATGGTATATATTAACCTCATTAGGAGTGATAAGATTGGCATGAATAGTTTTGTAGTAATTGATGAAGTAGGATATAAAAAATATAAATTTTTAAAAAAAATAATTAAACGGACTTTAAAGATGGAAAAGGTAAAAAATGCGGAACTTGCCATCATTTTAACGGATGATGCCAAAATTCAAGATATGAATAAACAATATCGGGGAATTGATAAAACGACCGATGTTTTATCATTTGCATTTGAAGATAATGAGAAATTGCGTTATAATATACGGCAACTCGGGGAAATATATATTTCGATTCCTCGAATGAAAGTGCAAGCCCAAGAATATGGTCATAGTGAAATAAGAGAATTATCCTTTTTAACCGTTCATGGGATTTTACATCTTTTAGGTTATGATCATACTTTAGGAGAAGCGGAAGAAAAAGAAATGTTTGCAAAGCAGGAGTTGGTATTAAATGGATTTAGAAAAACGAAAAGAAAGTAAAAAATTGGGTTTTAAAAGATTTTTAAATAGTATTAAGTATTCTCTAGATGGTTTAAAATATGCGTATCGGAATGAACAAAGTTTAATTATTCATGGCGTTGGTACCATAATTATTATCATTTTAGGTTTAATTTTCCAAATTAGATTTATTGAATGGGCCATTTTAATTATTGCTTCTGTTGTCGTTATGGCCATTGAACTTCTGAATACAGCCATTGAAGCCACTGTCGATTTAGTAACGGATAAATTTCATCCTTTAGCCAAAATTGCCAAAGATTGTGGTTCGGCGGCCGGTGGGGTAAGTGGCATAATGCTTGCCATCATTGCAATATTTATCTTTATTCCGTATATTTGGAAATTATTTTAAGGATTTTTTATGCATAGTGGTTTTGTAAGCATAATTGGTCGGCCTAATGTCGGGAAAAGTACCTTAATTAATTCGTTAATTAAGGAAAAGGTAGCTATAACTTCTGACAAAAGTGGGACGACGCGAAATATTATTCAAGGTATATATAATGACGATAACTGTCAAATTGTTTTCGTGGATACACCAGGAATCCATAAGCCCATGGGCCGTTTTGGCAAAGTTTTAAATAAACAAGCTTTAGCTTTAACGAAAGATGTCGATTTGATTTTGTTTTTGGTTGATGTCGCCGCCGGCATTGGTCGGGGAGACGAATATATTTTAGAAATGCTCAAAAAAGAAGACGTTCCCGTGATTTTAGTAATGAATAAAATTGATAAAATTAGCAAAGAAAAATTACTAACGGCGATTGATGAATATAAAGACATTTATCCTTTTGCCGAAATTGTTCCTATATCCGCGATGCAAGGTGATAATACGGAACATTTAATTGAAGTAATCAAAAAATATTTAGTAGATGATGTCATGTATTTTCCCCGCGATATGTATACAAGCAATTCGAAAAATTTCATGGTTAGTGAAATAGTTCGCGAAAAACTTTTACAAGTAACAGAAGATGAAGTACCGCATAGTATTACGTGTTATACAACGAGCTTTGAAGAAAAAGAAAATATTATTAATATTTTAGTGGATATTATTGTCGATCGTGATTCTTTAAAGAAAATAATAATCGGCAAAAATGGCAGTCGGCTTAAAACGGTTGGAACATTATCGCGGATGGAAATGCAAGAATTATTAGGCAAAAAAGTCTATTTAGAATTATTTGTTAAAACTATTAAAAACTGGAAAGAAAAAGAAAAATATTTAATTGAATTAGGTTTTGTCGATAAATATGAATAAAATTTTTTAAAAATGCTCATGATTTAAATGGGTGAAGAAAAATGAAAAAGAAAGAAGCATGGGAAATTTTTAAAAAATCGGGAAAAGTAGAAGATTATTTGAATTATAAAAATAGTGAAGAAGGCTAAAAGATGTTAAAAGAAGTAGAGGGCTTTATTTTTAAAGAAACTCCATACGGAGAAACTAGTAAAATTATTAATGTATTTACCAAAGAACATGGTTTAATTGGGATAATGTGTAAGGGTGCTAAAAGCTTAAAAAACAAAAATAGAGCTATAACGTTACGCTTTACATATGCCAAATTTAATATTTACTATAAAGAAAATAAACTTTCTACTTTAGCCAGTGGGGATACAATTAATCCCTTAAAAAGAATTAATAATGATATTGTTTTAATCAGTTATTTAACTTATTTGGTAGATCTTACAACTCAAGTTTTAAAACAAAGTAATAATTCAATCATATATGATGATTTTATTAATACGGTTTTAAAAATGGAAACTGGTTTAGATCCTTTAGTTTTAACTAATATTTTAGAGTTAAAATATTTGGATTTCTTAGGAGTTGGTCTTAATTTAGATGCTTGCGCCATCTGTGGCAATAAAACCAATATTGCGACCATTGATGGCGATAAAGGTGGTTATATCTGTGCCAATTGTTTAACAAATGAAAGAATAGTCGATTCCAAAGTTATTAAAATGCTGCGAATGTATTACTACGTTAATATTAAAAGTATCAGTAGTTTAAATATTAAAGATGATATTAAAAATGAAATAAATTTCTTCTTAGATTTATATTACGATCGGTATACAGGGCTTTATTTAAAAAGCAAAGATTTTCTCAAAAATTTAATTTCTTTATAGAAAGTTTACTTTTGACAAAAATATGTCAAATGGTAAACTTTTTTTCTTTTCCCCTTGAATATATATATATATATATATAATTAAAGAAAATAAAAGGGTGTAAAGACATTTTAGAAAAGATTGTTCTAACATCATATTAGATGTATAATAAAAATATAAAATAGACCCA
>CANROR010000015.1 GCA_947632275.1 uncultured Bacilli bacterium
ACTTTTTTATCGTTTTAATTCTCTTCATTTTACTTGCCATTATTTGGGGCGGAGCATTTATATATTAGAAAAGGGGATTAATCCTCTTTTTTAATTAAGAAAAAAATGATATAATAATTTAATAAGAAATATTGCTAAAGGAAGTGATTGGAAAATGGAAGCATCAGTTATTAAAAAGGCTTTAATTGAGCAAAAAAATATGAATTTAAAGGGTAATTTATATCATAAAACGCAAATTGATTTTGCTTATAATACGAATGCTTTAGAGGGTTCGACCATTACCCCGGATGAGACTGCGAGTATCTATGAAAGTGGCACCATTCTTACGGATAGTAAAAAAGTAATTGTTTTAAAAGATGCTACGGAAATTAAAAATCACTTTACCTTATTTAAATATATGTTAGATACCATTGATGGCAAGTTGACCGAAGAATTAATCAAAAAATATCATTTTATTTTAAAAGATGGAACCTTAAACGACCAAGAAAAAGAATGGTTTAAGGTTGGCGAATATAAAACTAAAAAAAATTTCGTGGGAAGTATTACCACTTCCTTACCTAAAGATGTAGCTCATGATATGGATAACTTGTTAAATTGGTATCATAATTTGCCAACTAAAAAGTTAGAAGATATAATTGAATTTCATGTTCGTTTCGAACATATTCATCCTTTCCAAGATGGCAATGGCCGCTTGGGGCGAATGATTATGTTTCGTGAATGCTTAAAAAACAATATTATGCCTTTTTATATTGAAGATCGCAATAAAGAATTTTATCTAAGAGGGATTAAGGAATATCAATTGCATAATGAAAAAGGTTATTTAATTGATACTTGTTTAAATAGCCAAGATAATTATGCGAAAATGGCTGAGTTTTTTCTCGAGGATTAATCCTCTTTTTAATTGGAAAAAAAACCAACAACGTTAAGTTGTTGGTACAACATTAATAGTTTGATCATATTTTTGAATAACCTTTTTATAATCTTCATAAACGGATTGATAATTTTTTAAATATTTGCTATCCATTTTACTAAAAGGCACAACTTTATAATATTGATCCGTTTCATTGCGATAAGTAAAGAGTAAATCCACTTTTAAATTTTCCAAATTAATTTTGGAACTTTGGTCTTCGTTGACCGTTTTTTTAATATCCAACATGGCAAAAGCCCCGACGGCTCCTTTATAGCCAATACTATTATAAAGTTCAATTTGATTGGAAATAAAATTACCTAAAGAATAGATTACTAAAGTATCATCAAGCCATTCGATGGGTTGTAAACAATGCGGATGATTACCAATTATAATATCGACGCCTAAATCGGCTAAAAATTTTGCTTGTTCTTTTTGAGTAGAAGTTGGTTCTAGTTGATATTCAACGCCCCAGTGCATAGCCACAATTAAAACATCAACTTTATCTCTTAAGGCTTTAATATCTTTTTGAGCTAGTTCGTTACTATAAACACTGACTAAGTATTTCTTGGAATCGGGAACCGTAATCCCATTAGTGCCATATGTATAAGAAAGTAAAGCATAAGTAATGCCGTTTTTCTCGGCTATTTGGTAATTTTCTTGATTTTCATAAGAATCGGCAATGCCATTATACATAATATTATCTTTACTTTGATAATAATTTAAAGTATTTAAAACACCAGTTTCTCTTTTATCAAAAGAGTGGTTAGAAGCAAGGCTTATTAGATTAAAACCGGCATCTAACATCGCATCGCCATATTCACTAGGAACGGCAAATGTTGGATAAAAAGAATAATTGCCCGGAGTCCCAAAAGGCGTTTCTTGGTTGTAATAGGCTAAATCATAACTTTGCACGATATCTTTTACTTCAGTTAAATAAGGTTTAAAATCATATGTGTTACCCGTTTGAGCATAACGCGCAAGTTGATTGTGAATTAACCCATCCCCCGTGGCGAGTAAACTTAAATTATATTCTTTAGGATATTTTTCTTCATCTTTACTTGGATTAATAATCTTGGGTAAAGTTCGATTTTGATTATTATTTTTTAAATCCCAGAAGTGAACGGCACTAAATACGATAACGAATAAAAAAAGGGTTAAAACGGTAAAACGAATTAATCTTTTTTTAACTTTTCTTTTTAATTTGGCCATTAGGCACCTTTTAAGATTTGGGCGATTTCTTCCTTATCATGTTTCGGGTCTTTTTCAATAAAGTTGGGTAGTAAATGTAAGTGATAATGTTTAACTTTTTGGGCATCGCCATAATTAACTAATAAAGTTAAAGCTTTTTTATTTAATTTTTGCATTAAAATATCCCCGTATTGTTGGGCTACCTTATTAATATGAAGTAAGACTTCATCCGGCACTTCTTTAAAATCTGTATAATGCTTTTTAGGAAGGATTAACAAGTGCCCATCAACATCGGGAAAAGCATCCATAATAACCATTACTAAATCATCTTCATAAAGAATTGTGGCCTCAACTTCTTTATGAATAATTTTACAAAATAAACAATCCATTTTTCTTCACCATTTTAATTGTAACAAAATTTAAAGTTTAAGCCTAGTATTTTTTTAAAATAATTGGGAAGTGTGTATACTTTTACCTAGATAAAGCATAAATTATAGTGAGGGGTGATTTGATGGCTTTTAAAGAAATAGTGACAAAAGCCGTAGTTGGTAAAGCCAAAAAAACAAGTAGTAATGATTTTACCATGCAAACGGAACAAGTACCGACCACTGTTTTAGGTTGTTGGGTTATTAATCATACATTTTCGGGTTCTAAAGGTGATAGTAAAGTAAATATTAATGGTTCTTATGATGTCAATGTTTGGTATTCATATGATACCGATTCGAAAACGGCAGTTTCGACCAAGAAATATAGTTATACAGATACAATGGTTGTGCCTTTAAAAGATGATGCTTCTTTAGCTAGTGCATCGGAGATTATTGTTAGATGTTTAAGACAACCAACAGTTTCTAATGTCACAATTGAAGATGGGATAGTTCATTTAAGTATTGAAAAAGAATTAGGAGTCGAAGTTGTAGGTGATGCCAAAGTTAAAATAAATGTCGAAGAAGATGAAGATGATTATGTTGAAGTTTATGATGATGTTGATGAGGAAATTACAGAAGAAGTAAATGAAGATTATTTAGATAATCCAACCGATAACGAATAGTTTTTTTAAAAGTCAGGGAAGTCTTGACTTTTTTTGTTTGTGAGAAAATGGTATTATTTGCTATTGTCGAATGATGTTTAATTTGATATAATCAACATAGTCAATAGATATTGAACTTAAATAAAGAAAGGAGGAAAACTAAGTTTAGCATCTAGGGAAATGTGCATATATTAAAAGGAGGAGTAAAAATGAATAAGAAACAAAAACGCATTTTGTTGATAATTATTGGCGTTTTGCTAATAATTGCCGCAATTATTTTGCTAGTAAAAGTCTTTACTAGCACTAAGACATATACTATTACTTTTGATACTAATGGTGGTAGTAATGTAAGTTCTTTAGAAATTAAAGAAAAAGATTTAATTGTAAAACCGGAAGATCCAACGAGAGAAGGGTATACTTTTGCAGGTTGGTATTTAAATGATGAACTATATGATTTTACGAGCCCCGTTAAAGAAAATTTAACTTTAGAAGCTAGATGGAGTGAAAATGCTACCGAATTAAGTTTAAATGCTACGAGTTTGGCTTTAAAAGTAGGGGAAGAAGCAACTTTAAAAGCTAGTATAATGGATGGGCTAACTTGGAAAAGTAGCGATGAAAGTATCGTTAGTGTTGATGCCAATGGTAAACTTAAAGCTTTAAAAGCGGGCGAAGTAACTATTACGGTAACCGATAAAAATGGTCAAAGGGTAACTTGTAAAATCAGTGTAACGGAAAAGAAAGCTGATGAAGTAGAAGTTACAAAAGTCGAAATTACAGGAGCTAAAGATGTAACAGTTGGAAGTAAAATTAAACTTACAGTTAAAATAACACCGAATAATGCGACTGATAAAAAAGTAACTTGGAAAAGTAGTAATACTAAAATTGCTAAAGTTGATGCTAATGGTAATGTTACAGGAGTTAAAGATGGAAAAGTTACGATTACTGTAACTAGTGAAAATGGTAAGAGTGCATCTGTTACGATTACCGTAAAAGCTAAAGCAAGTACAAGTACTGGAACTAATCCAAAACCTAGTACTGGTTCAAATACTGGAACTGGTAGTGGCTCAACGGGAGGAAATACTGGCAGTGGTTCAACCGGTGGCGGAACAACGACACCACAAACCGTACCTGTTACGAGTGTTACTTTAAGTGGGGCATCAAGTGTAAATGTAGGTGCGTCTACAAAATTAACAGTAACTATTAATCCAAGTAATGCTACGAATAAAAAGTATACTTGCGCAGGTGATGATTCAAGTGTTGCTACTGTTACTGACGACTGTCGTGTAACTGGTAAAAACGATGGTACTGTTACGGTTACGGTAACAACTGCTGATGGTAAGCATACCGCCAAGCATAAAGTTACGGTTAATTCCGTATATGGGTTTACCTTAATTCCTGAGGATATGGGTGCAGGTATGGGGGTAACTCGTTATCAATATAAAATTACTAAAAATGGTAATGCCTTTAAAAAATACGAAGATTTAACTTTAAATAGGGTTGATGTATTTGGTTCGACCATTCAAGCTACCATTGTAGAAAATAGTAATAAAGTTTCTTTTAAAGATCAAGAAACTGGCAAAACAGTATCCTTAACTGTTGCCAAACCATAAAAGTGGAGGAGGATGTTTATATGTTTAAAAAGTTAGAAAAAATATCTTTAATTGCCTTAATCGCATTTTTAACCTTAATTACCACTACTAATGCGAAAAAAATGGATGCTTCCGAATTAGGAGCAGAAGTTTTAAAAAAAGAAGAAAATGCCGGGTTTGTTTATGTTATAGGTAGTTATGCTTTTACATCGGAATTTAAGGGTTTTGATATTCAAGATGTTATGCTAGCTGCTGCTAATAGTATAAAAATAAATGATATTACCGCGGCAACTAGTAAAGAAGATTTATTAAATAAGGCTCTTTCTATGACTATTTATGAAGTTCGAAGAAGCCGTGAAGGTTGGAATTATGCCGGTAAATTAATTGGAAATGGAACAGCCTTTGATGGTAATGCTAAAGTTGATATTAGATATATTGATTACCAATTTATTCCTGAAGAAACAAAGTTTAGTGTTAATGAAATGAATTCTGGAGATGATTTTTCAAAATTAACGGGAAAATATAGTGATTGGGAACAAAATGGGGATTTAAAAGTTACAAAAACTGTTGAAGGTGACACCATCAAATTAAGCGGTTTAATTCCCATTACTAAAAAAGTAGCAGATTTGGAAGAAACTAGTTATTATTTACCTTTAATGATTGAAATGGATAATCAAACTATAACGGAAAATAGTATAGTTAAAATTAATGATACCAAAATTGAATATAATAATTTAGTGATAGACGGTAATAAATTATATATTTTAAAACCATTAAAAGAAGCTGATGCTAAAACATTTACTATCTCAATAGATTTAGATAGTGATAAAGAATATGCCGCCAAAACATTTACTATCGATTGGACTGATTTAAAATTACAAAAAAATACTAAAGCAACGTTAAGTACGGATGTTGATAGCAGTACTTTAAGTACTAATTTTGGTTACGAAAAAGATGCAACTAGAGACACATATTCTTTAACTAAAACCAATCTAACTGGGAAAATAGTAGAACATTATATTAATCAAGAACCATTTAATGGTGATGGATATTATGTGGCCTTAAAACTTTCCTTAGAAGCTATTACGGAACAAGCCAAAATTAGTTTAAAACTACAAGATAATTCTTCCGAAGTCACATCTAAATATATAATTAATGATAAAGATGTAATTATGTTAATTAAATTAACGGAAGAAATGAAAACGAAACAATTAGAAATTACCGTTGATAGTGATTCTACTGAAAATCATGAATATTTAGAAACCAAATATACAATTAATTTAAATGCTACTTTAGAAAAAAGTTCAGAAGCAACTGTTAAAAGTGAAATTCCAAATGAATTAAAAGAAAATATAAAAAGTAAATGGCAATGGGATATAGATGAACTTGCTAAAACAGATTATAAATTAGATATTCCAAATGATGGTATTGTTAATAATATTACTCTTAATGAAAGTATTTTACCGCCATTAAGCAATATTAATAGTGAAGCAAGTGAAGTTTATTATATGGTTTTAACCCTTCATACCACGCATGCTAAAACCGAAAGTTTATCTATTAATAGTGATGATAATAATGTTACCGTATTAGAAGATGAAACTAAAACAAACGATATTGTTATATTGAAAAAATTGACGTTAGACCAACAATCATTTAAGTTAACTATTGATTTAGATGGTGATGTGCAAGAAGATTATGCACCTTATGAAATAACTTTTGATTTAAGTAACGTAATTTATCAAGAACATTCTGCAGCAACTATCAAAAATACTGAAGATGGTACATATACAATTTCGAATAATAATATAATTGGTACAATAAATCAAAGTATTATTGAAGGAAAAAAAGATTATTATTTAGATTTAACTGTAACGCCAAATGAAAAACAAGAAACTGCAGTTGTTAAAATTTGTAATAAAGAAGATGCGGAATGTAATAAAACTTACGATTTTAGTAAAGGTATTGTTTACACCTTAAAAGATAAAAGTGAAATAGGGGATGCTAATAATCAAGCTTTATTAGTAATAGTAGATTATGATGGGGATGCTAAAAAGTATTTACCAGTAACTTATACTTTAGATTATAAAAATCTTACGTTTAAAAAATTATTTACGGTAACTTTTAAAAATGGTCAAGATGACGATCCAATCGAAACGCAAGAAGTTATCGAAGGCGAAAATGCTACATCACCTAAAGAAAATCCAAGTAAAGAATATCATGAATTTGAATATTGGGCTAAAGAAGGCGAAAAAAATGACTTTAATGTCGCTTCTACCCCTATATCTGAAGATACTACTTTAGTACCTCATTGGAAAATTTTAACTAAAGATTACATTAATAGTGTTTTAACTTTAGATGGTTTAGATACTTATTTATCTAAAACTGATATTGATGGTACTGCCGAATTTACGGTAACTTTAAAACTTCCTAATCAAACTATGACAATATTTGCTAATAATTGGTTTACAAAATTAGGTGAAGTTTTAGATAAAGAGGAAATTGAATCAATTAAGTTATCTATGGAATCCCAAAATGCAACCTTAACTAGTAGTGCTGATATTGCTGAAAAAATGAATAGTTTTTTAGCAAATTTAGATGATGCTATTGATAAAGAAATTACAATTGATATAAAACAAAATGAAAATTATAATATTGATAATAGTTCATATACTGTTCACGTAAAAGCTAATTATGTAATAGTTGATGATGAAGGCAAATTAAAGACTGCATTATCAGGTGATAAAAAAATTTATGTAAAAAGCGATATTAAATTAGAAGACCAATTAGAAATAACCAAAGCGGCCACAATTGATTCTTATGATGGAAAACCTAAGAAAATATCTGTTGAAAATCAAGATAATGTAATAAATATTACAGGAAATAATGTTTCCTTAGCTAATTTAGCGGTTACTGGTGGAAAAAATTCGCAAATAATTATTGATAATAGTGCTAATGTTACAATTAATAATCTTGATGTTTCAGGGGAAATTCAATTGGCTGAATTTGAAACTCAAAGTGTAGAAACAGTATTCTCCGCTGCGATTATCTTAAAATCCGGCAATTTAAATGTTGAAGGTACATTAACAAATGAAAATGAAAATTATGATGTTCCAACGATAAGAATTCCTTTAAAAACAATTAGTCCAGGATCGAGTAAAAATTATAATGGTAAAGTTACGCCTAATGATACAGAATTATTTAAAAATAGCGATTATTACTATCGAGTAAAATCAGTATATGCCGATAATGATAAAGTGATTCAAAACTTTGATCGTAATTATTACCTAACAAAAGAAAATTCTATTATGACAATAGTAACATTTACTGATCAAATTGATAAAAAAGATGGACATATTTGGTCTTTAGTAAAATATTATACTGGAAATATGAAAATAGATCATAATGAAATAAAGGCGTATCGTGATAGTCAAGAAGATGATGATCCCGAACAATTAAAAATATATGAATTTGTTAGTTGGTATCGTGGTTATTATCCAAATTTAGGAACTGTTCCTACGGATAATCTTAAAGTAGAAAATTTTGCAAATGAAGTATTAGATGGTTCACATATGCAGTATTCTGCATGCTATAAAAGACGTCCTCAAGCATCAGTAAATTATCAAAGCATAAACGGTTTAACCGCTAATGACGATGGTATAACTGGCGTTATTACAACCAAAACAGATGGGGTTTATGCCATCCCAGTTACTTTAAAATCTGAAAGATTTACCGAAGCAACTAAAATTCAAGTTACCAATCCTAATGGTGAAGTAGAAAATTATGATTATAATGGAGACAAAATTGCTAAAATAATAGCTTCCGAAGTAAAAGAAATAAATTTGCAACTAGAAGCGATTAAAGCTTCTGATATAACGAAAAATGATGGTAAGAAATTATATAAAATTGTTATAGATTATGGTAATGAAGAATTTCCAAAAGAAACTTACCAAGTTGATTATAGTCAAGTTAAAACAATTGAAGAAGTTATTAATGAAGCTGCAGAAAATACCCAAAATGCTAGTAATTTAACTGTAAAATCAAATACCAAAATGCGGGGGCAATTAAATGATTTTACGAAACAATATGATAAAACATTGAATCGAGAACTTATAACTTATGGATCTGCGCATACTGTAGAATATGAATATGTTTTTCATCCTGAAAATAAGGAATTTGTTCCTTATAGTACTTACAAAAATGCAAGTCATGCTGAACAAAACAAAGCCTATACAGAATCTAAGCCGGAAGGTTATTATCATGGTGATTGGCGATATGCGGGAAATATGTATCATGGCTTAGGTATTTCCGAAGTAGAACTTTTAAAAGATGTAGTTCAAGATTTAATTAAAACCAATGCTATTGGTAATGTTACTACTAATGAAGATGGCTCATATAATGTTACTTTATCTCAAGAAAGATTAAATATTTGGTTAAATGAAAATTATAGTATAATTTTTGATCATAATTCTAAATTTGATGCCGATGCTGATAAAGGAAGTGCAAGTGAAGATTTAACTTTAAAAGTTGAACTTATGGATGTTGATGGTGTAAAATACATTAAAAGTATAACTTCAAATGAATTTACAACAAATTCTAAATCTTCATCTTATGGTTCTTACAGCGATAATAAATTTGATATTACAATAAGCAATATTGGTTCTACTAATTTACCAACTCCATCAAAAATGATTTTAGATCAAGATGAATCAGAAGAAACTAAAGCGACATTAAATCAAATTATTGCTAATGGCAAAAATTGGTGGACTGAACATATAAAATAAAAATTTAAATATATGTGTCAACTAAAATTAGTTGACACATATATTTTATTATGATATAGTAATTAAGAAATTTGAAGGAGGGAAAAATAATGGCAGTTAAATTAAGACTTAAAAGAATGGGCGCTAAACAAAGACCATTCTATCGGATTGTAGCCGCAGATTCAAGAAGTCCAAGAGATGGTCGCTTTATTGAAACCGTTGGGACTTACGATCCAATTAAAAAACCGGCTATCATAACTATTGATGAAGAAAAAGTTATGAAATGGTTAAATAATGGAGCTGAACCTACAGATACGGTTAGAAGTATTTTTAAAAAAGAAGGTATTATGGCTAAATTTGCCGCTTCTAAAGTAAAGGCTTCTAAACCTAAAGCTAAAAAAGAAGAAGTAAAAGAAACTGAAGAAAAGCCAAAAACTACAGCTAAGAAAACAACTACTACCGCTAAAAAGACAATTACCAAAAAAGCAACAACGAAAAAAGAAGGTAAATAATGAAAAGTTTAGTGGAATTTACCGAATTTTTAGTTAAAAGTATTTGTAAAGAACCAGATTTAGTTAAGGTGCAAATCTTTGAATCTGATGAAGAAGATACTATTTTAGAAATCATTGTTCATAATACCGATATGGCTAGTGTCATTGGGCGTAATGGCAAAATGATTTCGGCTATTAAAACTTTAATTCAAGCCCATAGTTCTTTAAATGGTCAAAAAAGAGTTAAAGTAAATGTTGATTCATTTTAGAATATAAACTCAGTAATGAGTTTTTTTCTTGCCTTAAATTATAAATCTTGATTGCTTTTTAGAAATTCGCGCAATATTTTGGTGAGAGCGCGTTTTTCAATTCGGGAAACATAACTTCGGGAAATTTTAAGTTCTTTGGCAATTTCTTTTTGCGTCTTTTCTTTTTGATTATTTAAGCCATATCTTTTGACAATTATTTCTTTTTCCCGGGGATTTAAAAGCATTAAATATTTATTTAAAAGTTCAATATTATCTTTAACATGTAACTCATCAATGATATCAGGACCATCATCTTTTAAAATATCAATTAAACTGATTTCGTTACCTTCTTTATCAAAACCGACGGAATCATTTAAACTAACGACATTATTAATGTTTTTGTTGGCCCGAAAGTACATGAGAATTTCATTTTGAATACATCGAGCCGCATAAGTTGTAATTTTTGTTTTTTTATTGTTTTTATAAGTGTCAATGCCTTTAATTAGCCCAATGGTACCAATACTTATTAAATCGTCGGTACAAGTATCTTTATTATCAAATTTTTTCACGATATGGGCTACTAGGCGTAAATTATGTTCAATTAGTTTATTCCGGGCTTCGGTACTGCCATTTAACATTTCGGTAATACATTTTTCTTCTTCCTCGCTCGATAAAGGGTCGGGGAAAACATTATTAGAGTAACTACCCGTGAAAAACATTAAACCTTTTAAAAAATTAATTAAAGCTAAAAACAAATTAATCACCTTAGTATAAGTATATGAAAAAATATAATTTTTATTTTGGCGAAAATTGTGTATAATGATAGTGGAGGGTTTATGATTGAGGATATAATTGCCAAGTTTAATATAAAAGGGGAAATGGTAAAAAGCGAAGTTATTAATGCCGGCAATATCAATAGTACTTATGTGGTTACGATGCGAGAAGATGACGGTAAAACGGTAAAATATTTATTACAAAAAATAAATAATAATGTTTTTACCGAACCAAGTATTTTAATGAAAAATATTGAAAATGTGACAAATTTTTTAGAAATGCAAATGCGCAAAAGTCACGATAATAAGCATCAAGTTTTAAAAGTAGTGCATACCAAAGATGGCAAATCTTTATGTAAAATTAGAAAAGAAACAGGGGAAAAAGATTATTATCGTATTTATTATTATATTGATAATGCCATTTCTTATGATAATTCGAAAGATCCCTTTATTGTTTATAATACGGGAAAAGCTTTTGGAAATTTTCAAAAATTATTAAAAGATTATCCGATTAAAAGACTATCCGAAACTATTAAAGATTTTCATCATACCGAAAAAAGATATGAAAAATTAATGCAAGATATTCGCATTGATGCGGAAGATCGGGTTAATGAAGTGGCGCCGGAGATAATTTTTTTATTACAACATGAAGAATATTATTCTTTAATTACGGATGAACTCGGAACTTTATCGGTTCCCATTCGCGTTACGCATAATGATACAAAAGTCAATAATGTTTTAATGAATAAGGATAATGGGGACTTTTTAGCCGTTATTGATTTAGATACGGTTATGCCGGGAAGTATGCTCTATGATTATGGTGATGGCATTAGATCAACGGCGGCTATGACCAAAGAAGATGAAGCTGATTTAACGAAAGTAGGCTTAAATTTAGAATTATTTGAAGCTTATACCGATGGTTATTTATCCGAGATGGCTAGTGATTTAACTTATGAAGAAGTAAATATGATGGCCGAAGCAATTCGGATTATTACACTTGAACTGGCTATTCGGTTTTTAGATGATTATATCATTGGGGATGATTACTTTAAAATTGATTACGAAAAACATAATTTAGTTCGGGCGCGTAATCAAATTGCTTTAGTAAAAGATATTGAAAAGAAAATGGATTATTTAAAAAATTATATTTTAGAATGTTATGAAAAGCACTTAAAAGAAACTAAGGGGTTAAGTCGGAAAAAGACGAAATATTAAGGAGCGTAAAAAATGCAAAAATGTTTAGATTATTATGATGAAGCCCTAAAAGTTGGCGATAAAGTTAAATCAGTTATAATTGATGATAAAATCGAGGATGATGAAGGTATCATAACCAAAATTTATTTTAATCCGAAGAATAATAGTTATTATTTAACGATTTTAAATGAAACGGGGTTCCTTTTAACTGAAAGAAAAGCTCAAAATTATACGACTGTTGCCAGATACGAAAAATATAATCCCATCGAATATACTTATTTTTTAGACCTTGATTATTTTGATCACTGGCGGTATGAAAAAGTTTTAGATAACAATACGCATGCTCGAATCGACTTTCCTTCTCATTCTTTTATGGTAGTCCTATATGCGCGCTATAAAACTGATATTTGGGATGAATATGAATTTATTCCCAAATTTGGTTTTATTTTAGATAAAGATATTACAATAAAATATGAAAATGGTTTTAATTATTTATATAAACCAACTTATTATGGTAAAATATCTAAAATGCAATTATTTTTCCCTCATCAAATATTTAAAACTAAAGCGGAATTAATAAAAGCATTACAAGAATTAATTACTTATTTTAAGGAAGCTGAATTATCAATGTTTGATAGTAATATGGCTTTTCGAGATAATGAAGTGGCCCAAGAATTTGATCGTGAGTTAATGCGTAAGTTAATGCCTTAACTCTCTTTTTTTATCTCATTTTTTACCTTTGAGTTTACTTAAAAAAATAGTATAATAATAGTAGGAGTTTTTATGAATGATAAGAAAAGATTTACGATGAAAGATGAGGGCTTTGTTTGTCTTAAATGTGGTCGGCAAGTTTTACCTTTAGGATATACCGCCCGTGACCATTGTCCTTTTTGTTTGTATTCGCGTCACGTGGATATTTTCCCGGGAGATCGGCAAAATAGTTGTCAAGGTCTATTAAAACCGATTGATATTGAAAAGTATCGGGATACTTATAAAATAATTTATCAATGTGAAAAATGCGCGGAAATTCATAAAAATGTAATGGCTAGTGATGATGATATGAATCAAATAATTGCGTTATCGCAAAAGGAGAAGTAATGAAAAAGTTAATTTTAGTAGATGGAAATAATTTAATGTTTCGTTCTTATTTTGCCACCGCTTATAGTGGTAATTTAATGAAAAACTCGAAAGGTATACCGACGAATGCTTTATATGGTTTTGTTTCAATGATTAATAAAATTATTGCTGAAGAAAAACCCATTTATATGGCCGTTGCTTTTGATATTGGTAAAAACTTTCGGAAACAACAATATGACTTTTATAAAGAGGGTAGACAAACAACGCCGGAAGAATTAAAAATGCAAATGCCGATTGCCCGCGATATTTTAGATGCGATGAATATTAAGCATTTTGAACTAGCACCTTACGAGGCGGATGATATCATTGGGACGATTGTAAAAATGACGGAATCCGATCCCGAATTTGCTTCGACTATTGTTTCTTCGGATAAAGATTTACTGCAATTAATTAGTGAGGAAACCGAAGTTAAGCTTTTAAAACAAACCGGTTTTATTCGTTATACGAAAGAAAAATTTCAAGAAGATTATGGTTTAGATCCCATCAAAATGATTGATTTAAAAGCCCTTATGGGCGATGCTTCGGATAATATCCCAGGCGTTAAAGGCATTGGTGAAAAAACGGCCTTAAATTTATTACATGAATTTGGCAGTTTAGAAAATTTATATGATAATCTTGATAAAGTTAAAGGTAAAACGCAAGAAAAACTTGCAGTTGATAAAGAAAATGCTTTTATGAGTAAAAAGATTGCCACTATCTACCGGGATGTGCCTTTAAATATTAATTTAGAAGATTTACATATGGGTAAAGTTAAACCAAAGTTACAAGAACTATTCACGGATTTAGAATTTTTTACGCTTTTAAAAACGATGATGGTCCCAATCAAGGAAGATAAAAAAGATTTTGAAATAAAGACTATTACGGATATTGCCCCCGACACTTTAGATGAAAAAATTGCCATTTATTTAGAACTTGATGAATATAACTATCATACCGGTTTAATTTTAGGCATGACTATTTGTGATTCTCAAAATATTTATTTCGTCGAACGGGAAAATGTGAAGAAAATCTTAAAAAAATTAGATAAGAAAGAAATAATAACGTATGATGCCAAAAAAATAATTTGTAATACGCAAGTAAAAATTAATTGTACTTTTGATTTAATGATTGCGGCGTATTTATGTAATTATAATGTTAAAGATGATATAACTTTTCTTATGCAAAACTTTGAAGAAAAAATTGACTTTTACGACGTATTTTTAAAAGATAAAGATCGAAAAGAAAAGATGCCAAATTATTTAGCTCGGAAGGTAAAATTTATTTATGATATGCAAAAAGCCTTTTGGCAAAAACTAGAAGATAATAATTATTTAGATTTATTTTTAAAAATTGAAATGCCTTTACTTTATGTTTTAAGTGATATGGAAATGACAGGCATTATTTGTGAAAAAGAAGTTTTAGAAGAAATGAAAGTGGATGTTTCCGCCGCTATTGATAAGTTAAAAGAAGCGATATATGCCGATGCTGGCTGTGAATTTAATATTAGTAGCCCTAGACAACTTGGTGAAGTATTATTTGATAAATTACAAATTGCCGAAGGTAAAAAGAATAAAACTGGTTATAAAACCGATGTTAAAGTTTTAGAAAAACTTTTAGGTAAACATCCGATTATTGAAAAAATACTAGAATATCGAAATTTAACGAAAATATATTCGACCTATATTGAAGGCTTAGAAAATTATATTTTACGCGATGGGAAGATTCATACGATTTATAAGCAAACCCTAACGCGGACAGGGCGGTTATCTTCGGTCGAACCTAATTTACAAAATATTCCGGTTAGAGAAGAATTAGGCCGAAATATTCGGAAAGCCTTTGTCCCAAGTAATGATTGTCTTTTAAGTGCCGATTATTCGCAAATAGAACTTCGAATTTTAGCCCATATTTCCAATTGTATACCGTTAATTGAAGCCTTTAAGCATGATGAGGATATTCATACCAAAGTAGCTAGTGAAATTTATGAAGTAAACCCAAGTGAAGTAACAAAAACGATGCGGCGAACCGCGAAAGCGACCATTTTTGGGATTGTTTATGGGATCAGTGGTTTTGGTCTTGGCGAAAACCTCCATATTTCCAAAAAAGAAGCCGATGAATTTATTCAAAAATATTATTTGTTATATCCAGAGGTCAAAAAATATATGGATGATATTGTGGCCAAAACCCATGAACTTGGTTATGTTACCACTTTGTTTGGTCGCAAAAGAGTAATTGACGAAATTAATAATGCCAATTATTTAATCAGATCCATGGGTGAAAGAATGGCTTTAAATACGCCAATTCAAGGAACTAGTGCCGACATTATGAAACTAGCCATGATTAATGTTTACCAAAGATTTAACAAAGAAAAAATTAAAAGTAAGATTCTTTTACAAGTTCATGATGAAATAATAATTGATTGTAAAAATGAGGAACTTGAGAAAATCAAGCAAATTGTTAAAGAAGAAATGGAAAATGTTTTTCCACTTCGGGTCCCTTTAAAAGTGGAAATTGATACCGGCATAAATTGGTACGATGCTAAATAAAAAAATTTAACAAAAAAAATAAAAAAATTTAACAAAAAAAGTTGACACCTAGTGAAAAATATAATATATTATAGATACATAACTTAAAGTTATGTTTTAAAAGCGGTGAACCTGGCCATTAAACTAGGAACTAAAAAAGCGGTAAATCCAGCCATTAAGTTGGAAACTAAAAAAGCGGTGTACCCAGCCATTAAATTGGGAACGAAAAAAGTGGTTAGAATTTTAAATTCTAGCCTTTTATTTTAGACAAATAAATAGTATAATTAGTTTAATACAAGGGGGAATGGTAATGTTTTTAAATTTTATTATTGTCAATGTTAATTTAGATTATTGTTCTTATTTACGAAAATATGATTCATTGGTACCAATGAATCATCATCAAAAAGAAAACCGGGCCTTTTTGGGTGTTTTATTTGCCATTCATAATGTTGAATATTTTGCTCCTTTATCTAGTCCGAAAGAAAAACATTTAAAAATGCATAATACAGTGGATTTTATTAAAATCGCCGGTGGTAAATTAGGAGCTATTAATTTTAATAATATGATTCCTGTCCAAAAAAATAATTATGAAATTGTCGATTTAAATGATAAAAATCCTGAACGGTTAAAATATTTAACACTTTTAAAAAAACAATTGCATTGGTTAAATGATAATAAATTAAAAATAATATATAAAGCCGACAATTTATATGCTCTTTATATAGCTAATTTATTACCAGAAAACATTAAGAAAAGGTGTTGTAATTTTAAATTATTAGAAGAAAAATGTATCGAATATAATCAAGTAAAGGAGAGTTAAAATGCCAGAAATTGCCGAAGTTGAAACAGTTCGTAATACTTTAAAAAAACAAATATTACATAAAAAAATTAAAGATGTCAATATTTTATATGGAAAAATGATTGAAAGTAATTTAGCTACTTTTAAAAGTGATTTAATTGGGGATGAATTTATTGATATTAAAAGAAGGGGAAAATGGTTGATTTTTGAACTACAAAATCATTATTTACTTTCTCATTTGCGGATGGAAGGAAAATTCTTTATTAAAAATAGTAATGAAGAAATTGCCAAACATGAACATATAATTATTAGTTTTAATGATAACACGGATTTAAGATATCATGATACACGGAAATTTGGCCGTATGAATTTGATTAAAAAGGAAGATTTAGAAACGACGGAATGTATAAAGAAGCAAGGCTTAGAACCAGGTGATAAAGCTTTAAATGCGGAATATTTACTGACGAAATTTCAAAATAAGAAATTACCCATTAAAAGTGTGTTACTTGATCAAACAATTATTAGTGGCTTAGGTAATATTTATGCTAATGAAGTTTTATTTTATGCCCGTATTAATCCTTTAAAAGAAGCTTCAAAATTAACATTTGAAGAATGTGCGCTTATTTGTGAAGGGGCCAATAAAATAATTAAAGAAGCTATTGCTATGGGAGGAACTACCATCAAAAGTTATACATCTTCTTTAGGCGTAACTGGTCGTTTTCAACAAAGGCTAAAAGTCCATAAAAAAGAGGGCGAAAAATGCCCTGTCTGTGGAAAACCTATTATTAAAGTTAAAGTCGGAGGCAGAAGTACTTATTACTGTCCTAATTGTCAAAAATAATTACTTAAATTCTAAGTAATATTTTTTTTCGAAATTATGATCTTCTAAAACAGTTTCGCCTTTATCCGCTTCACTCATCGCTTCATTATTAACTAAAAAGTAGGTATGGAATAAATAATCTTTACCGTCATTACTAACCGGGTCATCCCAAGTTAAATCAATATGTAACCATTCATCTTTAAATTTAACTGCATTCCAAATGTGACCGGTGGTAGAATAACTAATTAAATTCGGAGTCGTGGCAATTTTATAATTATCAAAACCGAGTTTAGTTAAAAAGATGGCCATTAAATCCGTATAACCATTACAAGTAGCATATCCTTGTAATAATGGTCCATAAGCGGTATTAGATTTATAAGAACTAGTATTGGTTTTATTGCGTTCAACATCATATTTACTATTGTTGGCAATATAATCATGAATAGCTTTTATTTTATCATAATCTTCCATATTATCTTTAATTATTTCTTTTATAACTTGATCAACTTTTTGATTGATAGCGATAATATCATTGGCCGTATATAAAAAGTTAACATCAATCGTAATTTCCCCGGATTCATTTATTTTCGTTTTAATGTTAGTAAAACCATTAAAGGGATGGACATAATTATTAATATGGGTATAGATTAAATTGTCATTACTAATTAATTCCATATCACTTAAACAATTTTCATATTCACTAGGACAATAAAAGGTGAAAGTTTGCCAACCATTATCAATGGCGGTATAAACAATATTTAATAAATCTTGATAGGAATAAGGAATAAAATCATTAGTTCTTTGGACAAACAAATAATCTTTCTTTTTAGTAAATTCATTTTCCGGTTTTATAACTAGTTCTGGCTCTTGCGTTATATTATCGGCTAGAAAATCACTGATAGGATTTAGAAAAACACAAGTAGTACCTAGAATTACAATTGAAATAGTCAAAAATATTATTTTTTTCATTGGTTACCTCAAGAATAATAATAGCAAAAAAAAACGAAGTAAACAATTAAATTACTTCATTTTTTTAACTTTTTCTGTCAATCTTGATTTTTGGCGATCAGCAGTATTTTTCTTTATTAAGCCTTTACTAACAGCTTTATCAATATATTTTTGAATATCTTTTAATAGAGCTTGGGCTTTTTCTACTTCTCCAGCCGTAATTGCTTTTTCACAATTCTTAATTAAATTAGAAACCCGCATTTTAAGTTCATGATTATTTGCCGTTTTCTTGGCAATAACTTTAATTGCTTTTTTTGAACTTTTAATATTAGCCATAATTTCGCTCCTTCCTCGTTACTTAAATAATTCTAACAAAAAACTATGAATTTAGCAAGTAATTTATGAAATTCTGTTATTTAGATTTTTTGCGAACTAAATGCCGACTTAAATTTGGAAATTGCTTATAATCATTATTTATATTTCTATTAGCTCTTTTTTCTTTATTAATTTCGCTTTGTAAAATTTGAATTTGCTCTTCATAATTTTTTATTTGGTCTTGGTAAAAGGCTATTTCTTGCCGTTTTTGTTTTTGGGAGCCGGTGCCACCGGTTAAAATGATTTTCCCAGTTATTTCCATGACCATTAAAATGCCTAATAAGGGTGGCATAACTAAACTTAAAGGTTTAGTTAAAATAAAAATACTTAAATTAATTGCTAAAATAGTAATTAAAATCATAATTTTCATGAGTTTATCAATTTTTTGAATATGTTTTAAATCATTTATTAAATCTTGGTTAATTAAAATTTCTTTTTGGTAAAATTTAATTTTAGCTTTTTTATCCATCTTTTTCTTCCTTTAAGGAGCTATTATAAGAATAATTAAGAACTTTGACAAGTAAAAAATAATCATTTTGCGAGATTTTTAATATAATAATAAAGAAAGTTTCAGGAAAGTAGCAAATTTTGTTTGAAAAAAGCCAAAAGTTTGGTATAATGGGATAGATGCAAAAAGAGGAGGGAAACTGATGGCTAAGAAAGAAAACCGGAGTTTAGTAACTTTAAAATGTACGGAATGTGGTTACGAAATACGTCCCACGAGTAAGAATAAGAAAAATACAACCGAACGTTTAGAATTAAATAAGTATTGTCCTACTTGTAAAAAAACGGTTGTTTTTAGAGAAAAGAAATAGAAGGTGAACTAAATGGATATTAATATTAATGATATAAAAAATGGGATGACGATTATTATTGATGGTAATTTATGTAATATCGTTGAATTTCAACATGTAAAACCTGGTAAAGGTCCCGCTTTTGTTCGGATTAAACTTAAAAATTTAAGAACAGGTTCTATTGTTGAAAATACCTATAATACCAATATTAAAATTACCAAAGCTCATGTTGATAAAGTAAAGGCCCAATATTTATATAGTCAAGGTAATGATTATGTATTTATGAATACGACAACATATGATCAAATTGAAATACCGACATCTATTTTAGGGGATAGTATTCACTTTATTAAAGAAGGTATGGAAATTGATATTGACTATTATGAAGGCGAAATATTAGGTATTTCTTTACCGGAAAAAGTCGAATATGAAGTTATTGAAACTGAACCTGCCGTTAAAGGTAATACGGCTACGAATGCGACGAAAGATGCCAAGATTGAAACTGGTTATACGGTTAAAGTTCCTTTATTTATTAATCAAGGCGAAAAAATTATTATTTCGACTAAAGATGGTAAATATTCATCTCGAGCTTGAATGTTGAAGGGTTTACATTTGTAAATCTTTTTATTTGTGTAAAAATTGATGTAAAGTTGATAAAAATTGTCGTTTTAATATTGTCAAATATTTTTTGCAAATAGTAAAATGAATGTGAAAGAGAGGAAAATATATGAAAAACAAATTTTTAGGTTTAACAACCTTAGCTTTAAGTTCATTGGCCTTAATGGCGAGTGCGAGTGCGGCGGTGAAAATAACCGGTGATGATACGATAGGGTATATAGGAAGTAATGTAACAGTTACCACCATTGATGCGGACAAGAAAGAATATAAATTAACCTTGACAGGAACGGCTAATGAAGATTTATTAATTCAAACAGGGGAAACCGTTACCATTGATTTAGATGGTAACATATGGACTAATTATAATAATCAATCAACGGCGATTGAAGTTCAAAATGGCGCGACTTTAATTATTAAGGATAGTAAAGGCACTGGTAAAATAACTTACAATAACAATACGGCTGAAGGACATGTATCTGGTGCTTATGCTCCTTTAATTAGTAATGCGGGGGAATTAACTTTAGAAAGTGGTCTTATTGAAGTAAATAAAGGGGCTTTTAAAGGTACTGGTATTTTAAATACGGTCGATGGTAAACTTTATGTTGAAGGTGGTTCCGTTAAAACAACGGTTGATAATTCTTGGGGGATTACCAATGAAGGAACGGCAATAATTAACTCAGGAAATTTTGTTCAAGGTGGCGATTTTTCCATCATTCAGAATGCAAAAGACTTAACGATAAACGATGGAACATTTACAACAACACCGGAAGGAACGCATTACTCATTAATAACCAATAGCGATACGGGTAGTCCTAGTTTAAAAATTTTAAATGGAACTTTTGAAACCAGTACTAAATTATTCCATAAAAGTACGGCTGTAGATGAAAATACGGATATTGTGATCATGGGTGGTAAATATCCGGTGGCTTTGGAAGAAGAAGTAGTTAAATACTTAGCTAGTGAAGATTATGAATTTTTAAACGGGGAAGTAGTAACGGATGCTGATTATAGTGAACTTGAAGAAGCTTTAGCCGAAGCTGCCAAAGTTGTTATTACAAAATATACGGAAGAAACCATTGCTAATTTTAATGAAGCTTATGCTGCCGCACAAAAAATAGAAAAAGTTTTAAAATCTAACGAACAAGATAAAATAGATGAAGCCGCTGCTACATTAAAGCTTGCTATCAGTAGTTTAAAAGAAATCGTACCCGAAGCTATTCAACCTAATGACACAACAACTAGTGAAAACCCTAAAACCTTTGATAATGTGTTAGGATATGTAGTTTTAGCAATCGGCGCTTTAGGTTGTGTTGTAGTTGTTACCAAAAAAATATTAAATAAATAAGTTAGTTAATTGAAAAGTAAGT
>CANROR010000016.1 GCA_947632275.1 uncultured Bacilli bacterium
GGCCAGTTCAATTTATATCAATATACTGCCATTGATGAATTCTCTCGCTTTCGTTATTTACAAATATATGGTGAAAAATCAACATATACTTCGTATAAATTTTTATTAGAAGTAATAAAAAGATTCCCCTTTAAAATTTATACTATAAGAACTGATAACGGAAGCGAATTCACCAAAAGATTAATATCAAATAATCCAAATGATATTACCATGTTTGAACTTGGCCTTAAAAAGAATGGCATCCATCATGACTTGATCAAACCATATACGCCAAAACATAATGGTAAGGTTGAACGAAGTCATCGAAAAGATAACGAACGGTTTTATAATTGCCATCGCTTTTATTCATTGGAAGATGCCAACAAACAGTTGCAACTTTATTTAAGAGAATATAATAATTTTCCTATGCAACCTCTTGATTGGAAATCTCCCAATGAAAAGCTTCGTGATTATTTTAACAAGTTAAAATAATCTATAGTTGGTTTGTCGTGACTCTGTCACTTTTGTTTGACAAACCTACATAAAATTAATATAAAAATGGCCATTGCACTAGACTTTTGAATTATTATGAAGTAAAATTAAAGAGAATAGAGAGAGGTAGGTAGTGATACCGACTATTCTAAAAAAGGAGGAGGTGAAAAAATTGAATTTAGTTGTAGATCCTAGTCAATTAAGAACTTTAAGTAGCAATGTTGCTAGTTATGCTGATGCTTTTAATGATTTTTTAACTAAAGTAAAAAATGATAATCAAGCCTTAGAAGATGTATGGGTTGGTGAAGATATAATGGCTTATACTAATACCATAACTGAGCAACAACAAGCTATGGATGCTTTATATACTGCTTTAACTGAAATGGTTGCGACAATGAACAGTATTGCGGCAGCCTATGAAGACGCCCAAAATAGTTTAGCTGCAGCAGCCGGTGGTGGCGGTAATTAAAAAATAAAATTCAAAAATATAAGGAGGTGTTTTAATGGCAACACAAGGAAAAATGAATTATGGCGAAGTAAGAAACTTAGCTAATGATTTACTTGCCCAAGCAGGAAATATGGAAACATATTTTAATTTTATTGATAAAGAAATTAAAAAAATTAATTCTGGTTCTGGAATTTTTGATGGTGATGCTGCGGCAACTATTGTCGGAAATTTCAATGCATTTACTAGTAAATTTTCTTTATTTAGTGATGCTGTAAGAAACTGTGGTAATTTTGTTAATAATGCAGTTAGTACTTATGAATCTGTCGATGCTGAAGCAACAAAAGCTACTTCTGGCTTAGGTGGGAATTAATAATTTAAAAAAGGCCCTTTATTAAAAAATATTCTTTATTAAAGGGACTTTCTCCTATAAATATTTATTTTTTTAAATATTTATAGGAGAAAGGAAAATAAATATGAATGTTAAGGTCGACACTAGTGAAATAAAAAATGCTTATGATACTTTTAATAATGAATCAGAAGATTTAAGTAACAATATAAATAATTTATTGGCTGAAATTGAAAAAGTTTCCAGCGTTTGGAAGGGAAATGATTCGGAAAGCTTTGTCACATCCGCTAATGAAAAATTAGTTACTAGCTTAAATAAAATAAAAGAATTAGTTGATTTATATAGTCGCGATTTAAAGACCGTTTATCAAAGCTATGATGCTTTAGATGATGCGTTTCTTAATAAAAATATTGAGGTGTTATAATTTATGAATATATCTTATTCTGATTTAAGAGAAATCAGTAATGCTATTGATAATATATGTACCAAAATTAAAGATAATTTTACTAATATCGAAAATAGTTGCAATGCTCTATTTAACAATTCAGAATGGGAAGGAAATAGCGCTGCTTATTTTCAAGAAAAATTTGCTAGTTTATCTTCTAACTTTGAAGAGGCAACTTCAGAGTTAAAACAAAGTGTGCAATATTTAAGAAGCGTTTGTTTGACTTATGAAAATGTTGATCAAAACATAGTAAATTCTTTTTCAGGTTTAGTGTAATATGGCTAATTATAGTAATATAGATGTAAAAACCTTAAAAAATACTATAACTAATTTAATAAATAGTATAAATTATGGCGCAATCAATAATGCTTTGGATACTTTTTGGGGTTCAAATTACTGGCAAAGTAAAGCTAAAGGGGTTTTTACTAAAGCCTTAAATGATCAAAAACAAATAAATTATCAAAAATTAAAAAGGAAGCTGGAAGATTATTTAACAATAGCAAATTATATTTCTGCTTGGCAGGAATTATATAATAAAAATCAAGATTTAAAATCAAAAAGAGATGCGGCTTATAAAAATATAAATACCACGAATTATAAATATAAAAAAGATGAAAATGGCGATTTTATTTATGATCGATGGGGAAATAAAGTTACAGAACCTTATAATGTTTATAGTAATTATTGGAATAATCAGTACAATAGTTATAAAAATACAATAGATGCTAATCAAAGAACAATGAATGATTATGAAACAAAGATAAATAGTTTAATTTGATAAAAAGAAAGGAGGTATAAAATGGCGAGCAACTATGTAATAGATATATCTAAATTAAAAGATATTAAAGAACAACTTAAAAACGAAAGTTCAGAATTTAATTCTTTACAATCTCGTTTTTTGGCAAGCTATTTTTATACCTCTAATAATGCTACTATAAAAAGTATGGCTAATAAACTTAAACCATTATTTGAAAAAATAAAAACAGGTTATACTAATAGTAATGATTGGTATGATAAATATATTTCTAACGCGGAAGCTTTAGAAAATTGCCTTTCTATGGTGGGAAATGCTAGTGCGATAAGTGAACCAGAAGTTAGCGCCGTAGCCGCGAATATGGCCGAATTAGAAACAATTGAATTAAATATTGCCGGAACGTTTGTTCCTTTAATTGTTAGGCCAGCAATTCAATCTAATCTTCTTGGCAATAATTTTGATAAATATTATGATTATGATTATATGAACCAAATACAAAATGCTGCTGCAAATTATGAAAAACAATTATTAGAAAAATATGGTTCGGAATTTGGCTCTTTAACAGAATTAGGAGCTTATGTAAGTGAATTATATGTGAAGATTAATAGCAATAATTATACTGATGCTGAATTGGAAGAATTTTTGACTTTAAATGAGTTATACAACCAAATTAGTAATGAATTACGAACTTTTAATATCAACCAAGAATATTCTAAAAAAGCGAATTTCAAAGATAATAATGGTTTTGAGAGTAGAAGCATAGATAAATTAGATAAAATAACTAGTCAAGCTGATGCTAATAAGATGGGGGAATTAAATAATTCAGTTGACAAAGAAAGTATGCTTTGTCTTTATTTAAATCAAGCTCTAGCGCAAATGGGTACTTTTGGTGGCGATGAAAATATTCTTTACCAATATAGTGATAAATTTGGAAATACTAATTTTTCTTTAGATAATCCAGAAAATACTAGAACTGATGCTAATAATGTTAAACAATTATCATTTAATGACATTATGGCTATGTGCGGCAGTGGCGGATTAGTGGCTGAATTTGCTCAAAATTTTGGCAAAAGCAACAGTTCTGGTGATGGTCAATATAGTGTTTACGAATATAATAATTCGGCTCAAGCTCAAAATTTTGTTCAACAAGTTCTAAAATTAAATGATACCAATTTTTCTAAAATTGAGGGAATGGAAGAATTAAAAATTAATTATAACGGCTTAGAAGTTGAAGTATCTACTTTAGCGGAATATGGCGATATATTATATTGCTATTTTAACAATGTTGAAAGCATTTCTTATGATGGTCAAAATTTAAAAATTGGGGAATGTATTATTAAAACTAAAGATAGCAACTTTAATTTTTATTTAGAATTTGCTAATTATTTAAGTGCTGAAGATTTGGCTGTATTTAATTATATATATAATACGGAAGGTGGAGAAGCGGCCTATAATTATTTGAAAAGTATATCTGTTACTTTAAGTAATCGGGTTTTATTCGAATACGATGTATATTTAACTAATTCTGAAAATAAAATAAAAGAATTAACCGAAACCTATAATTCATATGTGGAAACGGATATTTGTACACTTTTAATTGAAGTTTTAAATAATAAGTGGGCTATTGCTGATGATGAAACCGTTGCCTATATATTTACGGATATTAATGGTAATGTTCAAGTTTCATTAGAAAATCCGGCGAATACAGAATCGGCATTAGGATATCATAATGGGGGAGCTACCAATATTCAAGCTGTAACTTTAAAAGATTTACAAACTATGTATCCTGATAGTGAATTAATTCAAGAATTTGTGGATTTATTTGGCGTTCAAAATGGCAATTATTCGAATTTTGAATTAGATTTTAAAAATGCGGATCAACAAGCATGGATGGCTAAAGTTAGTGAGTTACATACTAAAAGTGAAAATGCTAAAGAAAATCTTGGCAATTTATTATTCGAATTAAAAAAAGAATATTATAGTTTAAAAGCTAAATATAATGGAATTGATAGTTTCCGTTCGGAAAGAGAATTTTTAAATGATTATTTATTCCAACCTGATTTTGAGGCTAATTGTGGTCTTTCCGACAATGGTAAACTGGAAATAGATAATTGTTTAAATAATTTAATTCAAACTACTCAAGAAGATTTGTATGATAATAAAAATATAATGTGTAATTCGCAAGAAGATATTATGAATGTAATTTATGCTTATTTAAATGGTTATGGCGATGTTACCTATAATGGGCAAAGCTTTGAAATTAATGGCATGATGGTTTTTACTGACAATATGATGTTTGAAAATTTTGGCGAGTTTGCAAAATTTATGAATGACGATGAAATAAAAACTTTAAACTATATTTATAATACTGAGGGTTCAGAAGCGGCATTTGATTATTTAAATAAAATAGATAATATGTTGGATGCTCGATGGTCTGAGAATAAAAAAGAAGAAGATTCTAAATGGGCTCTTAATCATAAAATATTGGCTTCGGTTTCTTCCGTGTTAATGCATCCTATTGAAGGGATGAATGCCTTTTTCAATAGCCATAGAGCTGTATTCTCAGGTCAAGATATGTATAGTATTAATATAAATATGTCTAGCGATACTTGGCGGGGAGCAGTTTCTGCTTATATAGGTGAAAATTATGGTCATGGGCTCCAATTTGTTTATAATTCTGGCATGAGTTTAGCGGATAATGGTTTATTAATAGCGGTTGATTCGGCAACTGGTCATACGATGACCTTATTTCTGACAACAACTTTAATGGGTTCAAGTGTATTTGGATCGGCTTTAAACGAAGGGAAAGAACGAGGATTGTCTGATGGCAAAGCCGTTCTTTGGGCATGGTCAAGTGCGGCAGTAGAAACGGCAATGGAATATGGTTCTTTATCCCATTTGATTGGCTTAGAAGAAGGGGCTCAAATTTATGGTCAAAAATTAGCATCGACATTAGCTTCTTTTTCTAATAATGCTGAACTAAATAGCCTATTAGTAAAAGGGGGAACATTTTTATTTTCGGCTATAAGTCAATCATTGGTTGAAGGTGACGAAGAAGCATGTACCGAAATTGCCAATTTTCTAATGGATATTGTTATAAATGGGAAAAATAGTAATTATTATAAAAATGTTGATAATTATGTTAAACAAGGATATTCTCGTAGTGATGCGGTAAATATGGCATCTAATGATTTTATGGGCCAAATATTTGAAGCATGGGAAGGTGGAGCTTTTACTGGTGGTATTACTGGAGGCATCCAAGGTATAAGAGTCGGAAATAATTATTCTCAATTTGCTACAACTAATGAAACGGCTAATGCAATCAAGAATGGTGTAAATGCCACTTTGCATGATGGCACGCAAGTAAATAATTATTTTGATGCATTATCCAAAATTATTGATTTGTTAAGTCAAGCACCTCAAACAATTGAAGTTTCATCTTTAAATGATATTAAATTTGCCAATGCTTTAAATTTAAGTGATCCAACGCATAGTTACTTTGTTGCGCCTGATGGGACAAAAGTTTTTGCGCCCAATACAGTTGAACAATTAGAGTCAATTGATAGCAATAAGAAAGCTGACGAAAATATTGTTTACATGATTAGCGAAGGTGAATTTGTAAGCTTTGATCAAATGCATGAGTATTTAGAAAATTTAGCCAAAAATGGTATAACATTAAACGATGATATGCAAATAAAATTTGGTATTCAAAAAGCTAATTTGGGTAATAAAGTTGGCCAAGTTGCAGCTATAGCCGTTGATAATATCGTGGCCATTACGGAAGAAATGCTTGGATCAATTGAAATTCCAAAATTAACCTGTTTTGTCGATGCTGAAGGACAAAGATATTTTGCAATGCCTGAAAATATGACGCAATTAGAAGACATTCAAAGTGGTACTTATGGTAAGGGTGAAAATCTTTTCCTTGATGGTAAAGGCAATATATTTACAGCCGAAGCTTTAACCGAACAATTTAGCAAGTCAAGTGCAAGAGTAGCAGAATTAACAAGTCAAATTGGCGATTTTGTAGTATTAAAAGAAGCTCAAAATAAAGGCGATACGGTAGTAGGAAGAGACACAGATTTTGTAATAGAAGCGATAACATCAGAACAAGACTTTAATGAATATATGGCCAAAACGGATATCGATAGCTTTGAAATGGAAACCATCGAAAAGGTAAGAGATATAGTAAATGAAAATAATATTCAATTAAGTGCGGAAGAGCTAGCGCGATTGAATGCCTTATGTGAACGCAATGAATTGTCATTTAATGACGCAATTGAATCTTTAGATGACAATAATGCCAATAAAGTTAAAACAAAATCTTTGAAAGAACAAATAATAGAGGTTAAAGATTCTGGCCAAAATGTAGCTATTAAAATTCCAAATGTTAATGTTTTAAACAATAATGCTCTTTTTGAAATAGAAGATTGCACTTGCACTTATTTTACATTTACAGCTTCCAATGGTGAAGTTTATAATGTATTTGCTCCTGATACTTTAGAAAATTTGGCTTGGTTTAAATATGAAACTAATAAACCTTTCGAAGCTGAAAAACGTTGGGAGTCAAATCAATACAAGGTTGATTTTGAACATACATTATTTTATGATTTTGTAACGCAAAAGGTTTATAATTATGACCAAATGGAAGCTTTGATGATTAAATACAATAATCAAGCTCGTAGCATTTTCCAAGAAACACTTAATAAAATAAAAGAAAATTCTAAAGATCAAATTTTAATAGATTTTGTTGAAAAATTTGGTAATATTGAAGAATTAACTCCTTCATGGTCGATAATCTATGATGCTTTAGGTGGTAGTTTTGTTCGACGAAATGATAATGTTGTTCATTTAGATTTTGGTACTTTTTCTAATCCTAAAAGAATTGAAACTTTCTTACATGAAGTAAGTCATTCAATTCATAATGCGGTTAATAATGCGAGAGTGCCTAAAAATTATTCAGTTATGTTGGCAAATCTTGTAAATCATTTAAAAAATAACATAGATGTGGTCCAAAAGTTCGGTAATAAATCCAATAAACTTAGAAAACGATTAAAGCGATTAGCGGAAATAAAATTTGATCAAGAAATTGCCAGTGAAATAAGGGAAAATATATTTAGTGAAGAACATCTTAATGAAGTTAAAAGTATTTTGGGAGAAGACACTATTTACAGCGAAGAAGAAATTGAGGCATTATTAAAACAAGAATATGAAGAAATTAGAGAAAATGCTATTTTTGAAATATATGACGATTATATGCGCAATAGAGAAACGCCATTTACCATTATAAATGGTATTTTAGCCGATATATTAGGTATTGGGAATCATGGCGCTTTATCTTACCTAGATGAAAATGGACAAATGGTGGAACTTACGGAACGTTTAATATATAGTCATGATACAAATTATGTAAAAAGAAAATCTTATATTGAAACATCTTTTCATGAACTTATGGCCGAATTCGGTTCCGGTTTATTATTTGATGCCCAAAATGGGACTAATGAATTTTCCCAAATGTTTATTGATATTTTGGGGCAAGATTTTTACGATTTTATTAATAATTTTTATCATGAAACTTTGGCTTGTTTAACTAATAAAACTGAACATAATTATGAATTTTTAACCGCTGATGAAATTGTTATTTTGGGTACTTATCTAAAAAGTTATGGAGATTTTATGAATGTACCTATTCCAAATGTTAATGATATTACATCTGTCACCTTAAATTCTAATAATGTTAAAATGGAAAATGAGAATTATAATTTGTATGATTTAGTATCTAAGGCTGAAGATTTATCTAAAAATGTCGAAACAATTATTAATGGCAGAAATATGACTGAAGAGCAGATTAATGAGTTAATTAATAAGTTAATTAATAAATGTTCTCCTTATTCAAATGTAAATTTAAGTAATATTAAAATTTTACAAAGTAATGGTGAATATTTTACATTTAATAATATTGTTTTAGATGAAAATAATTGTATAATGGATGCTGATAACATAAAGGATAAACTTAAAGCTATATCTAAAAATAATTTGGTTACTATTGATGGTAGTAAAATGAATGATTCAGAAATTGATAATTTAATCCAAAAAATTATTTCCTCTTATGGAGCAAGTGATATTAATTATGATAATGTTAAAATTTTAACAAAAGATGGAACTTATAAAAATTTTATAGTAAATTTAGATATAAATAATGTTTTATTATATCAAGGAAATTATAATTTTTATGATTTAATAGATCAATTGAAAAAATTTACTGTATTAACTGATGTGGTAATTGATTATACATCTTTTGATTATGAAGCACTTGTAGAATTTAGAAATAGAGTTTTGAAAGAAAATGATATAAATTTAGAAAATTTAAAAATTAAAATTGATGTAAATGGAAAACAAGAAATTATTAATTATGCACAGTTAGAAGAGTTTTTAGATAACAATGGCGATATTTCAGTTTTAAATAATGTAAATAAAAATAATTCTTTAGATGAAAAAATGGATGAAACCTTAGATCAAAAACAAGCAAAAGCTAAGGGCAAAGATTTGGATTTATCTAATGATAAAGATAATTCACAAAATTTTAGCGATAGATTGCAATCTATAATTGATGAAATTGCTATAAATGAAGTTGATAGCAAAGGCATTAAAGTTGTTTCTTTAGATGAATTAATTTTGTTAAAAGAAGCTTTTTCTTATATAAAAAATCCCGAAAAAGTATATTTTTATTATTATGATAGTAATGGTAATACAGTTAAAATATATGTTCCTGATACTTTAGATACATTGGAAAAAATAAATTCATCTAACTCAAAAAATCAAGTTTTATATTATGATTATGTTACCAATACTTTTTATAGTTTTGATGATATGCAAAAATTAATGATTCAATATAATAGAACGGCTCGGGATCAATTTTATGAAGCCTTAAATAAAATTAGAGCTCAAGTTAAAAATCCTCTTATAGCGGCTTTTATTGACAATTTTGACAATTTAAAGAAATTTTCTCCTAAATGGGATATTGTATATGATGCTAAAAATTCAATGGTTAATGCGAAAAAAGATAATATAGTTCATTTAGATGCCAGTGTTTTTTCTTCGCCTCAAAGAATAGGGGCTTTTTATCATGAAGTTGGCCATTCTATCCAAAATGCTATTAATAATGGTAATGTTCCTAGCAATTATTTAGAAAAATTATTTACAATTGAAAAACATTTTCAAAAAAATTATAAACGAATTCAAAGTATTATGGCTAAATCCCAACAATTGGCTCAAGACGCTCGTAAATTTGCCGAAAATAAATTTAATAAAGAACATAAAAGTAAGTTAGAATATACTATATTTAATCTTTTTAGAGAAAAATTAATTCAAGAAAGTTCACCAAATAGTTTATTTGACATAGATGCTATTTTAGCTAGTGCATATGAATACGAAAAGGAATTTATAATAAATGGAATTTATAATGATACTATTAAAACTCATGAAGAATTAGAAATAATTAATGGTATTTTTGCCGATATTTATGGTATACCTTTACATGGAACATTAAGTTTTTTAAATGACCAAGGCGAAATTGTTGAACTTGCTAATAGATTGATAGTTGGTCATAGCGAAGAATATGTTAAAAGAACGGCATTTATTTATTCTTCCTTTAATGAACTTTTTGCTGAATTTCATTCTTTAAAAATGTTGGATGAACAAAATGGTACGAGTAATTATAAATTATTTATTGAAGTATTTGGCCAAGAATTTTATGATTTTATAAATGATTATTGGGAAAAAACTATTGAAGGTTTAGTTGCTGGTCAAAACAGTAGTTTTGCTAGTTTAAGCAAAGATGAGATTGTAATTTATAGTATGTATTTGAAAAGTTTTGATAATCTTGTCGATGTTAAAAATTTACCAAAAGTTAATGAAATAAAAATTATAACTTTAAATTATAACAATGTAGTTACTCAAAATGGTAAATTTAATTTAGATGATCTTATTCAAAAAATTAAATTTTTTCCAAAAAATATTACGCTTCAAATAGACTGTTCAAAAATGGATGAAGCAAGTATTCAGGAATTAGGAGCAGTACTTTTGGATAATAAAAATGTTGATATTAATAATCTAAATTTAATTTTACCAGCAAATGTAAGTTATAACTTTGAAACAGTTCTTTTAAATAAAAATAATGTTTATTCAAATAATGGAGAGTATGGAATATCATTAATTTATATGGCTCGTGATTTATCAAATAATAGTCAAGTTATTATTGATGGAACTGATATGTCTTTAGAACAAATTCAAGAATTAGGAGCAAAGATTTTAGATTCTTATACATCTGTAAATGTTAAAAATATTAAAGTATTACAATCTGATGGAAATTATTACGATTTTGCCTCGGTGTTACTTAACCAAAATAATGTTGATTCTTCAAATGGTAAAATTGATATGTATGATTTAATTTCTAAAATCGAAAATATTAGAAACAATACATCAAAAGAAATTATCGTTGATATAAGAAATTTAGAATTTAAAGATTTAAAAAATTTATTAAAAACATTAGATAGAAATAAAATTAAAAATGTTGTATTTTTAGAGCAAAATGGGCAAAACACCAAATTAACCAGCTTTTCTGAAATGAAAAAATATCTTTTTTAAATAAAAAATTAGCAAAAATATATTATAATAGAAGAAAGGTGAAATATATGAATATGGAATTTGATGACTTAATAAATGCTTATGAGCAAAAAATATCAAAAGTTTAGAGGTGGTAAATAATGAACATAGATGAATATATAAAAGAAAAATATTTAAATATGGATAAAACTGATATTTTGGTAATACATTATCAACTTGAATATCAAAAAATGATACTAGAAAAATATGATTTTTCTCCAGTTCCAGAAGATAGAATAAGAGAAATTATTTATCCTAGTTCATGGAATTATATTAGTAGTGAAGCTAAGCTTGAATCTTTAAAAGAAGCGATAGATAATAAAATAACTCTTTTGGAAACTGAAGCATTAAATAAATATTTAAAAAGTTTATAGGTGCTTATGAAAAATAAATTTTTAATCACAGTAATTGTTCCAGAAATAGAAATGGAATATGATTTATATATTCCTAATAATAAAAAAATTGGAACAATAAAGCAGAATATTTTAAAATGCATTGCGGAATTATCGGGAGGCATATATTTAAAAAATATTGAAAGTGTAAGAATGTTTGATCGAACTACAGGTTTAGAATTTGATAATGATGCTTTAGTTAAAGATTCCGAAATAAAAAATGGTTCAAGAATAATAATTATGTAAAAGAGGTGAATAATTTTGCGGGTTGCAATAATTAAGAAAAAGAAAATCCAAACAATGATTTTACCAAGTAAGTTTGAAGGTAGTTATTGGATAAGTGATACGGATTCTAATGGGATAAAAAGAAATTTAATTTCCATTGAAGCTGATAATAATCGATGGAAACTTATAAGTAATAAAGAAGTATATATTGTTAAAGATAATTTAAATGTTCCTTATGAATATTTAGAAAATAATCATTTTTATACTATAAAAAATGATGTTGAAGATACAATGCTAACAATTTATTGTTCAAAAGTTTTAAATGAATATTTATATTATGATATAAGTGAAGCCTTAGAATCGGGAATTAGTATTGGGGGTAAAGAAGAAGACTTTATTTATATTAATGGTTTAAATGATTTATTTACCATCAAAAAAGAAAATGATAAAATTTATATTTTTGATCATAATTCTAATCTTGGCATTTATGTTAATAATGTTCGGGTTAATCGGGTTAAAGAAATTAATTTTGGAGATGTTTTATTTATTGCCGGCGTCCGAATTATTTTAATTGCTGCCCAAGGGCATACCAAATTAACAACGTATTTATGTGTGGAAAATTTTAGCAATATTAAAGTAAAATTAATGCCAATCACGAAATTATTGCCGGAAAATGTTCAATTTACAGAATCCGAAGAAGAATTTGAATATCCTTTATATGATGAAAAAGAATATTTTCATAAAAAACCTCGATTTGTATCTAGCGTTGAGCCTCTTGAGCTTAAGGTAGACGCTCCTCCTTCCAAAAATGAAGATGAAAATAGTCCGTTTTTACTAACTATTGGGCCAATGATAACGATGTCTATGACTTCCTTAGTTACTGGCTTTACAGCCGTGAATGGCTTAATGACTGGCGAAACAACTTTTAAAAGAGCTTTGCCATCCCTTATTATTTGTGTCGCGATGTTTTCTAGCATCTTTATTTGGCCAATATTTACTAAACGCTACGAAAAAAAAGTGCAAAAGAAAAATGAGGCGAAAAGACAAGAAAAGTATGGTCAATATATAGAAGAAAAGAAAAAAATGATTGGCAAAGCCATTGAAGAACAATCACAAATTTTAAGACAAAATTTTCCTAAAACTAAAGAAACCGAAGAAATAATCTTAAATAAATATATTACTTTATGGCAACGGCGAATTGAAGATGATGATTATTTAAAAGTTAATTTAGGCATGGGTTCTTGTCCAATGGAAATTAAAATTAATTATCCTGAAGATCATTTTTCTTTAGCTGAAGATAACTTAAAGGAAATGGTCTCTAAATTAGGTAATGAACCAAAAATTTTAAATAATGTACCTATCGTATTCTCTTTTATTGATAATTATATAAGTGGTTTAATTGGGGAAGAACAATTAAACGGCGAATATATGCGGCGTTTATTAACCCAAATATTAGCTTTTCATAGTTACGATGATTTAAAAATTGTTATTTTAACCGATGAGGAAAATGAATATCAATGGAAAAGCTTTAAAACGATTCCGCATATCTTAACTGATGATAAAGCCTTAAGATTTTTTGCTATTAATAATGATGAATATAAAGAAGTATGTTATTATCTTGATCAAGTTTTTAATAGCCGCAAAGAAAATGTTCGAAATAATAATAGTGAGGCAATTACTTATGATAAATTATATTTAATTATTACGGATAGTTTTAAAAAAGTTCGCGATTTTGATATTATAAATTCCATTCTTAATACGAAAAATTATTTAGGATTTAGTTTATTTATTTTAGATCAAAAAGTTACTAATTTACCTGATCAATGTTCGCATTTTATTGAAATAAATAATCAAGAAGGTAATCTTTGTAACAATTTAGATATTAATAATAAAATAAGTTTTATTTTGGATTTTGAAGGAACAATTGATTATGAAAAAATTGCCCAAAAACTTGCTAATATTCCAATTGAATTTAATAATACGAGTGAAGGACAGTTGCCTAATAAAATTGGCTTTTTAGAAATGTATGATGTAGGTAAAATTGAACAATTAAATGCTTTAGCGCGTTGGCAAAATTCTAATCCAATGCTTAATTTATCGGTTCCGGTAGGAATTGGGAAAAATGGGGAAAAAATAAATATTGATTTGCATGAAAAATATCATGGTCCGCATGGCTTAATCGCGGGGATGACTGGTTCTGGGAAATCGGAATTTATAATTTCGTATATTTTATCAATGGCGATTAATTTTCATCCTTATGAAGTGCAATTTATTTTAATTGACTATAAAGGCGGAGGCCTTGCCGGAGCTTTTGAAAATCAAAATATTGGCCTAAAACTTCCACATTTGGTTGGAACTATAACTAACTTAGATACAAACGAAATCAAAAGAAGTTTAGCCAGTATTGAATCCGAATTAAAAAGAAGACAAGCTCTATTTAATAAAGCCAGGGAAGCTTCGGGGGAAAGTACGATTGATATTTATAAATACCAAAAAATGTATCGCGAAAAAGTGGTCACGGAGCCATTGTCCCATTTGTTTATTATTTCGGATGAGTTTGCCGAACTAAAAAATCAACAACCGGAATTCATGGATCAATTAATTTCTACAGCCCGGATTGGTCGGAGTTTAGGCGTTCATTTAATTTTAGCAACTCAAAAGCCAAGTGGGGTTGTTAATCCCCAAATATGGAGTAATACACGTTTTCGAATCTGTATGAAAGTTCAAGATCAAGCTGATTCTAATGAAATTATTAAATGTCCGGATGCGGCATTTATTAAGCAAACAGGACGTTTCTATTTTCAAGTTGGGTATAATGAAGTTTTTGTTTTAGGCCAAGCGGCTTGGGCTGGTGGTAATTATATTCCTAGTGAAAAAGTAAATAAAACAATTGATACCTCTATTAATTTTATTAATAATACAGGTTATCCGATTAAAACTATAGAAACTCGGATTAAAAAAGAAACCAATGTTGTTTCCCAAGGCGAAGAGCTTTTAAACATTGTTAAATATCTTGATAATTTAGCTAAAAGTCAAAATATTGTTAGTCATCCTTTGTGGCTAGCCAAAATGCCGGAAGTTATCAAAATAGACGAATTAATTACGAAATATAATTATACTAAGGAAAATTATGTTTTAAATCTTGTTATTGGCGAATATGATGTTCCAAATAAGCAGGAACAAAGGCTGCTTACTTTGCCTCTAAGTACCGAAGGTAATGCTTTAGTATATGGGGCTAGTGGTAGCGGGAAAGAAAATTTTATTACGACTATTGTTTATTCAAGTATGTTAACGTTAACAAGCGCCGAAGTAAATTATTATATAATTGATTTTGGAGCCGAAACTCTAAGAGTATTTCAAAAATGTCCTTTAGTTGGCGATATTTTAACGGGTAGCGACGATGAAAAAATTAAAAATCTCTTTAAGATGATTGATCACATGATTGATGAACGGAAAACGCTATTTGCCGAATATGGTGGCGATTATCAAAGTTATCTAAAAGGTAGTGGCAAAGCAGTTCCAAATATTGTTATTGCTATTAATAATTTTGAAACTTTCCAAGAAAATTACGAAGATCTATGTGAAGATTTAATTACTTTAACTAGGGATTGCCCTAAATATGGAATCTATTTTATTCTAACGGTCGGAACCCCAAATGGTATTCGGTTTAAATTAAGACAAAATTTTGCTTTAATTTATTCTTTACAACAAAATAGTGAGGATGATTATTCGACGATTTTAGGAAATGTCCATAAAAATTATCCGGCTCATTTATTTGGCCGCGGCTTAGTAAAAATTGATGATGTTTATGAATTTCAAACGGCTATGGCTGATGAAAAAGATAATATCATGAAAACTATTAAAGCTAAATGTGAAGAATTAAGTAGCAGTGCAACTAGTAAAGCTCCAAGTATTCCCGTTTTACCAGAACATGTAGGGTATAAAGATATTGCCGATTCTTTTGGCCAAAATAATAAAATTATTATTGGGATTGATAAAGATGAATTAACACCTGTTGCTTTTGATTTTGCTAAAAATTTTATTACTCTTATTTCGGGCTTAGATATTACGTTAATGCCTAGTTTTATTAATCCTTTAATAAATCAAATAATTGCTTTAAATAAAAGTAAATTATATGTTATTAATTGTGAGGATTTACCAATAACGCCAAAATATCAAAAATTTTATCAATATTATGATAATAATTTTGATAATGCTTTCCAAGAAATAGTGACAATAATTAATAATCTTTACGAAAAATATCAACAAAATGGCAAAGATGGAAAGATTTTTGAAGGCGAAAAATATATTGATGTAGTAATTCTTGGCCTTGATTCGTTTTTAAGCAAATTAAGCGATGAAAATAAAAATAAAATGGAAGAATTATTTAATCAAGCTAAAGAAGTTGATATTGTTAATTTTCTTATTTTTGATAGTATTGACCAAATTAAAAAACATGAATTTGAAAGTTGGTATAAAGGAAATATTAATACAACCAATGGTATTTGGCTTGGCGAAGGAATAAATGATCAATTTACGTTCAAGATAAATCAAAAAATCGCGACAATGAAAGAGACAGTACCAGAAAATTTTTGCTTTGTTATTAGTCGCGGGCGCGTTGAATGTGTCAAATATGTAGAAAATTTGGAATTAAAAGTTGATGAAGAGTCTAAATAAGGCTCTTTTTAATTTTTAATAATTAAGATATAATATATTTATGCTAGAGGTGCGTATGAAAAAAATATTAATTTTTATTTTAACTTTTAGTTTTATTTTATTACCAGTTAAAGCTATTGAATTTGATTTGAATTCGCCAAATGCTATTCTTTATAATTTAGACGAAGATAAAATTCTTTATGAAAAAGAGGCTGAAGAAAAGGTAGCCATTGCTTCCTTAACCAAAATTATGACAGGAATTGTGGCTGTGGAAAATATTACTAATTTAGACGAAAAAGTAACACTAGTAAAAAGTGATTTTGCTTCGCTAGTAGCAGAAAACGCTTCGGTGGCCGGTTTTAAAGTAGGCGAAGTTGTAACTTATCGAGATTTACTTTATGGTCTTTTATTACCCAGTGGCTCCGATGCCGCGCAAGCTTTAACCCGACTTATCGCTGGGGGAAGAGAAAACTTTGTCAAATTAATGAATGAAAAGGCTTTAAGTTTAGGCCTGGCTAATACGCATTTTGTTAATGAAACGGGTTTAGATAATGAAAACCATTATTCGACCGTTTACGATGTAGCGCAAATGTTTAAATATGCTTTAAATAATGAAACTTTAAAAAAAATTATGACAACATCTACTTATAAGACGAGTAATAATTTACATACATTCCGCAGTACGATTAGCAATTTTAAAGTGGCTTATAATTTAGATATGGATTATCTTTTAGGTGGTAAAACGGGAACAACGAGTAAAGCCGGAAGGTGTCTAGCGAGCCTCGCCCAATATCAAGGCGTAAATTATATTTTGGTTACGGTGGGAGCCGATGTTAATAACAAACCCGAGACTATGGAAGATGCCCAAGATATTTATTCTTATTTTATGACTAATTATAGTAACCAAAAAATAATAACCAAAGATGCCAAAATTTTAACTTTAAAGACCGATTATGCGCAAGAAAAAACTCTCGATTTTTATGCTCCAGAAGATATTAATAAATATGTTGCTAATGATTTTACCAAAGAAGATTTAAAAATTACTTATGATGGCAATAATATCGTATCTTATCAAACGAAAAAGGGTACTAAGCTAGGAACGCTAACTATCAGTTATGATGATGAAGTTTTATTAACCGAAGATATCGTTTTACAAGATTCTCTAACTTTTGATTATGTGGCTTATTTAAAAGATCATCCATCATATATAATTATTAGTTTAAGTGTTTTGATTTTATTAGTAATTTTAATTTTTTATAAACTATTTAAAAGAAGAAAAAGAGCTAAAGATAATGTGTAAATTATCTTTTTTTCTTGGCCTAAAAATGCTATAATACTTTTAAGTATAGTGAGGTAGAACATGGATATTTTAACAGGACTAAATGATAATCAAAAACAAGCCGTCATGCATATGGAAGGGCCTTGCTTAGTACTCGCGGGGGCAGGAAGTGGCAAAACTAAAGTTTTAACAACAAGAATTGCTAATTTAATTGCTAATGGGATTTTTCCTTATCATATTTTGGCAATAACTTTTACGAATAAAGCCGCTAAAGAAATGAAGGAAAGACTAGCCAATATCGTGGGCGAAAATAATGCTTTCGTGGGCACTTTCCATTCTTTTGGCTTACGATTAATTAAAGAAAATTATAGTGTTTTAGGTTTAAAAAATAACTTTACGATTTTAGATAGTGATGATGTAACCACTGTAATTAAAAAAATCATGAAAGAAATTGATGTTAATCCGAAAGAAATAAGTCCGGGTTATGTTAAAAATCGGATTAGTTTTATTAAAAATGAAATGTTATCGGATGCCGAAATTACGCGTCTTTTCATTTCGCCCATTGATAAAATTGTCGTGGAGATTTATAAACGTTATGAACATACTTTAAAAAATAGTAATGTCGTGGATTTTGATGATTTGCTTAAATTACCAGTGGAACTTTTTAAAAATAACGAAGATATTTTGGATAAATATCAAGAAAAATACCAATATATTTTAGTGGATGAATACCAAGATACTAATGAAGTGCAATATCAACTTATTCATCTTTTAAGTAGTAAATATCGCAATATTTTTGTGGTGGGTGATAGTAATCAATGTTTAGATGGAAAAACTATTATTCACACGTCCAATGGCGAAAAAAGAATCGAAGATATAAAAGAAGATGATTTAGTTTTAACGGGTGTAGGTAGAGGAAAAGCCGACTTTCAAAAAATAGAATACATATTTAAAAGAGAATATTCGGGAAAAATTTTAACAATTAAAACAAAAATGGGTAAAGAACTTACTTTAACACCGGATCATATTTGTTTTTATAAATTACCATCAAATAAAGAAAAAAATTTTAACAAATCATCTATTAATTTACATTATTTAGCGGGTAGATCCGTTAAAGTTCGAAACTATAATGCGCAACGTTTAGCTTTTAACACAACCGATGATGATCTGCGTTTAACTTTAGAAAATGCCGGTTTTAATGTCAGAAATGGGAAAAGAAATGATTTTAGAATTGAGACGGAAAGAGTTTCGGCAGTAGAAGCAGAAGAATTCGTGGAAAAATTGGCTTTTTTTGCGCCAAAAGCCGAAATTCATTATGATATTACTTTGGATGCCGGTTTGAAATATGAATTTATAAATGCTGGAGCTTTAAAAGAAAATATGATTATTCCTGTATTTATAGAGGGAAAAGTAGTCGAAGATACTATTATAAAAATTGAAGAAAAATATGTAAAACAAAATGTTTATGATTTAAGTATTCCGACAACGAGAAATATTATTGCTAATGATATTTGTGTCCATAATTGCATTTATGCTTTTCGCCAAGCTAATTATAAAAACATTTTAAATTTTGAAAAAGATTATCCCGATGCTCAAGTTATTCCTTTGAATCAAAACTATCGGAGTACGACGACGATTTTAGATGCGGCCAATAGTGTTATTAAAAATAATAAAGAACGCAAAGATTTAGAACTTTTTAGTACCTTAGGTAAAGGTTTAAAAATTAAATATTTCCGGGCTTATGATGAAAAACATGAAGCTACTTTAATTACCGAAGAAATTAAAAAACTTTTAAATAATGGGGCAACTTATAATGATATTGCCATTCTTTATCGCACCAATGGGCAAGCAAGAATATTAGAAGATAGTATGAATAATAATCGCTTTCCATATCGGGTGGTCGGAAGTTACTACTTTTATAAAAGAAAAGAAATTAAAGATTTGTTGGCTTATTTACGCCTTATTGCTAATCACGATGATGAAGTATCCTTAAGACGGGTTATTAATGTGCCTAAAAGAGGCATTGGTGAAAAAGCTATGAATGATTTAACGTATCTAGCCACAAGCCAAAATATTAGTTTATTTGAAGCTTTAAGTAGCAAAAAAGAATTAGAATTTAAAAATTTAATTTTAGCTTTAACGGAAGAAGCTAAAAATCTTGATTTGACTGAACTAATTGATTTAGTTTTGGAAAAATCAGGCATGAAAAAAGAATTAGAGACTTCTTTTGCTTTAGAAGATGAAATTAGACTCGAAAACTTGATGGAATTTAAGAGTATTACCGAGAATTATCAAAATGAAGTCGGGGGCGTCAATCTTGAAGATTTCTTAGAAGAAATTAGTATTGTTTCGGATGTGGCTGATCACCAAAATGAAGCAAATGCCATCACTTTAATGACCATGCATTCGGCCAAAGGGCTCGAATTTAAATATGTTTTTCTCGCCGGTATGGAAGAAAATATTATGCCGCACAGTATGAGCTTACAAGAAGAAAACGGTTTAGAAGAAGAACGGCGTCTTTGTTATGTGGCTAT
>CANROR010000017.1 GCA_947632275.1 uncultured Bacilli bacterium
TAAATACTGAAACGCAACCTAGCACAGGTGTTACGTTACCTTTAATTATATTAGGTTGTGGCTTTGCTCTAGCAATTGGGGCTTATTATATAACTAGAAAAAACACAAAAATGTATAAGATTTAGTTTTTAAATAACAATCTTGCTATTTGCGAGGTTGTTTTTTTTTTGCAGTTTTGATACAATAACACCAGGTGATGAAAATGCGCGAATATAGTGAACAAGAACAAGTCCGGATGGAAAAAGTGGCAAAAATTCGGGAAACCGTAAATCCTTATCCCGAACGTTATGAAAAAACGCATAGTTTAAAAGATGCGCGGCTACTTGATGATGGTACCGAAAATGTGCGTTTGGCAGGTCGCATTGTTTTTGCTCGGAAAATGGGTAAACTTTCTTTTGTGCGGCTTCGGGATATGGAAGGCGATATGCAACTAGAGTTTAAAATTGATGAAGTGGGCGAAGAAAATTACGAATTTTTCAAGAAAATGATTGATATTGGTGATTTCGTCGGCGCCGAAGGCGAAATTTTTACCACCCAAACAGGGGAAAAAACTTTACGAGTTAAAAATTTTACATTTTTAGGTAAAGCTTTAAGACCACTTCCTGAGAAGTTTCATGGTTTAACTGATACCGAATTAAAATATCGGGAACGTTATGTTGATCTGATTATGAATGAAGAAACCCGAAAAGTATTTCTTGGTCGGAGTAAATTATATGCTTATATTCATAAGTTTTTAAACGAAAATGGTTTTTTAGAAGTGGAAACGCCAATTTTACAAATGGCGGTATGTGGGGCTAGTGCCAAACCATTTTATACGCATCATAATGCTTTAGATATTGATTGTAATCTAAGAATTGCGCCCGAAACTTATTTAAAGCAATGTATCGCGGGCGGTTTTGATAAAGTTTATGAAGTGGCTAAATGTTTCCGAAATGAAGGGATGGATCCGGAACACTTACAAGAATTCACCCAAGTAGAATGGTATGCTTCTTATTGGAATTTTGAAGATAATATTAAATTTTATCAAAAATTTATTCGCGGTTTACTTCAAGAACTAGTTGGTACGACGAAAATAACGTATCAAGAACATGAACTTGATTTTGGTCAAGAAAATTGGCATCGCATTAATTATGTTGAAGAATTAACGAAGAAATTAGGTTTTGATTTTTTAAGTATTGAAGATCCTAATGAATTAAAGCAAAAAATTGTCGATCAAGGATTATTTACTTTTGATGATTTAGCGGATTATAAATCTCTTAGTCAAATAATTGATTTTGCTTATAAAAAATTAATTCGGGCTGATATTATCGAACCAACGATTATTTATAATTATCCGGCAGTTTTAATTCCATTAGCCAGACGCAATGATAAAGATAAAAGAATTATTGATGTTTTCCAAGTTTTGGCCGGAGGAACGGAATTATGCAAAGCTTATTCCGAATTAGTTGATCCGGTTATTCAAAGAGAAGCCTTTGAAGACCAATTAAAAGCGAAAGCTCAAGGCGATGAGGAAACCATGGAAATGGATGAATCATTCTTAGGAGCCATGGAACAAGGAATGCCACCGATATCCGGGTTAGGTTTTGGCATTGATCGGTTAATGATGCTTATTTTTAATCAACCATCCGTTCGCGATGTTGTGTTATTTCCGATGATGAAATCAAGAGATTAAAATTCTTATTTACTTTAACATCTAAAATAATGTATAATATAAATATATAAAGGAGAAAAAATATGGCAAGAATTGCAGGAACCAAAAATAATATGCGGACCCCAGAAGAAAAAGAAAAAATAGTTTTACAAAATTTAGAACAAGGCGTTAGTAGACTAAAAATTTGCCGGATGTATAATATTAGTGCGGCAACAATCCATGATTGGATAAAAAAGTACCGGGCTGAAGGTATTGAAGGTTTAAAATCTAAAACGGGAACGAAAAAAGGCCCTGGTAAAGGTCGAAAAAGAAAGGTTCAAAAATAGTTAATTTTGAACTTTTTTTAATATTTGGTTAAAACTTTTGTCTAGTTTTGTCGAATCGCTTGCAATAAAAAAATAATGGTATAGAATGAACTTAGAAAGCGGGTTTTGGTAAAAATATAAAATTATATATTACTATTTTAAAATTAGAAAAACTTGTCTGATTTTAGTTTAATCTTCTCATTATTAAAACTTCCTACTATACTTTACAAACCCTTAAAAAATCCGCTTTCGCATTTTTGTTAGCAAACTCTAGTCATAGAGTTTTTTAATTGTTATAATATAGACAAATGGATGTGATTTTAAATGAAAGTTGTAGATACGTGGCATGATTATAAATTGCTCGCTATGAGTGATGGGCAAAAATTAGAAAATTGGCATAATATTATTTTATCGCGGCCGGATCCTCAAATAATCTGGACCGAAGAAAGTAGATTATGGCCAAAAGCCGATGCCGTATACCATCGAAGTAAAACCGGTGGTGGGGCTTGGGAAAAGAAAAATAATATCCCTGACAAATGGCAAATTAAATATAAAGATTTAACATTTAATATTAAACTGATGGGCTTTAAACATACGGGTATTTTTCCTGAGCAAGCTTATAATTGGGATTATATGATTAACAAAATAAAAAACAGTAATCGGCCTATTAAAGTATTGAATTTATTTGCTTATACGGGTGGAGCAACGGTGGCTTGTGCTTATGCCGGAGCCGACGTTGTCCATGTTGATTCGTCTAAAGGCATGGTCGCTTGGGCGAAAGATAACATTGCTAGTTCGCATTTGACGGATAAAAATGTACGTTTTATTGTCGATGATTGTCTGAAGTTTGTTGAAAGAGAAATAAGACGGGGCCATCAATATGATGCGATTATTATGGATCCGCCCTCATTTGGGCGAGGAGCCAATAAAGAAGTTTGGAATATTGAAGAAAGTTTATATAAATTAATTACCAAGTGTTTGGATGTATTAAGCGATAAACCGTTATTTTTCTTAATTAATTCTTATACGACGGGGTTAAGTCCCAAAGTTTTAGAAAACATTTTATCTTTAACAGTTAAGCAAAAATATAAGGGAGTAATTACTTCTGATGAAATTGGCATAAAGATGGAAAATAGTAGTTTAGTTTTACCATGTGGAATTTATGCTAGATGGGAAGAAAATGATGAATCTTAATATTTTAGATGAAGATAATCATCTTATCGTAGTTTTAAAACCTTATAATGTTCCCGTGCAAGCTGATGATAGTAAAGATGTAGATTTACTTACGATAGTGAAAAATTATCTTAAAACCAAATATCATAAACCCGGGAATGTGTATCTTGGTTTAGTCCATCGCCTTGACCGACCCGTCGGAGGAATTATGGTTTTAGCCAAAACCAGTAAAGCGGCCGCGCGATTAAATACTTTAATAAAAAATCATGACTTTAAGAAAACTTATTTGGCAGTAGTCCATGGCCAAGTTAAAAATAGCGAAAGACTAGTTTCGAAGATTACGCGCGATCCGAGAAGCCATAATTCTTATATTGATCCGGTGAAGGGTAAAGAAAGCATTTTAGAGTATCAATGTCTTGGTTATAATCAGGAAGAAGACTTATCTTTAATAAAAATAAATTTAATCACGGGCCGGCATCACCAAATAAGAGTCCAAATGGTTGAACGCGGTAATCCTTTATATGGCGATAATCGTTATGGTTTAAAGGAATTAGTACCTATTCATTTATTTGCTTATCATTTAGAATTTATGCATCCAGTGCAAAAAGAATTAAAAGCCTATACGGTTATTCCTGAATTAAAGGATAAATGGCTTTTATTTAAGACCGAATTAAATAATTTGGCCAATAATGAATAGAATTAAATAGCCTTAATTTGGTATTGCACAAGCTATTTTCTTGTGTTATAATCATTTTGACCCAAAAAGGTATGCAATCCGCTAAAAAAATTTATGATTGCAGGTAATAATATTTAGAAAGGAATGAAGTTATGGCTAATCTTGTAGATAAGATTAATGCGAAACATATTCGCAAAGATATTCCAGAATTTCGTGTTGGTGACACTGTTAAAGTTGATGTTTGGGTAAAAGAAGGAAAAAAGGAAAGAATCCAATCCTTTGAAGGTTTAGTAATTGCCATTAAAGGAAGCGGAGTATCTCAAATGGTATCTGTTCGGAAGAAAAGTGGTACAGTTGGGGTAATTCGGATTTTCCCTGTTAATGCTCCAACCATTGATAAAATTACAGTTGTTAAAAAAGGTAAAGTTAGACGTGCAAAACTTAACTTTATTAAGAAAATGCGTAAGGAATATAAGGTTAAGGAAAGAAATTAATTCTTTCCTTAATTTATTTTGGAGAAAAATATGAAGAAATTTTTAAAAGAAATTTATCCTTATTTAATTATTATTGTGGTCGTTATTTTAATTAGAACTTTTATTGCTACTCCGGTTCGTGTCGATGGTGATAGTATGGTTGATACTTTACATGATGGCGAAATTTTAATTTTAAATAAATTAAGTAAAATTAATCGTTATGATATTGTCGTTTTATACGAAGATGAAGATGACAATATTATTAAAAGAGTTTATGGCATGCCGGGGGAAACGATTAGAATAGATAGTAATAAAATTTATATTAATGGCCAAGTTATTGAAGATAAATATACTTTTGGGGAAACTAGTTTTTATTCCGATCTTACTTTAGGCGACGATGAGTATTTTGTTCTTGGGGACAACCGGGAAATTAGTAAAGATAGTCGGAGCATTGGCCCAATTAAGGAAAAAAATATTAAAGGTGTCACTAGCTTTCGGATCTATCCTTTTAATAAATTTGGCTCAATTAAATAAAAATGCTATAATGAAAGGTAGAAAGAAGGTATTAATATGTGTACGGCAATAACATATAAGACGAAAGATCACTATTTTGGTCGTAATTTAGATTTAGAATATTCTTATCAAGAAACGGTTACCATTACCCCAAGAAATTATCCGTTTAAATTTCGGAGTGGCCAAGCAATAAATAAGCATTATGCGCTTATTGGAATGGCTTATGTGGCTGATGACTATCCTTTATATTATGAGGCAATTAACGAAAAAGGCTTAGGCATGGCCGGCTTAAATTTCCCAGGCAATGCCTATTATCATGAACTTAAAAATAATCAAGATAATGTGGCACCTTTTGAATTTATTCCCTGGATTTTAAGTCAATGTGCAACTGTTGATGAAGCAAAAAAATTATTAGCTAATTTAAATATTGCCAATATTAATTTTAGCGATTCTTTGCCGGCTTCTCCTTTACATTGGATTATTGCCGATTTAAAAAATTCTATTACGGTTGAAAGTGTCAAAGATGGTTTAAAAGTTTATGATAATCCGGTTGGGGTTTTAACCAATAATCCCACGTTCGATATGCAAATGTTTAATTTAAATAACTATATGAGTTTATCTATCGAACCCCCAGTTAATAATTTTAGTAAAAATTTAAATTTAGATATTTATAGTCGGGGCATGGGCGCTTTAGGTTTACCTGGTGATTTATCTTCCGCTTCTCGTTTTGTTAAAGCGACATTTACCAAAATGAATTCTTTATCTGGGACTTCAGAAAGGGAAAGCATTAGTCAATTTTTCCATATTTTAACGTCCGTTGAACAACAAAGAGGCTGTGTTCATATGGGCGAAGATAAGTATGAAATAACTATTTATAGCTCTTGTTGTAATATGGATAAAGGTATTTATTACTATACGACTTATGAAAATAGTCAAATTAGTGCTATTAATATGCATCACGAAGATTTAGATGCTTCGAAACTAGTAAATTATGAATTAATAAAAGGTCAACAAATAAATAAGCAAAATTAATTTAAAATGAAAAAAATTTTTTAGGAGATTAATATGTTATTAGTAAATGGAAAAGAGACTAAAATTACTTATGCTACTTTGGAAATACTAAAGAATAAAAATCGCGATGAATATTATGGCAGTGTAAAAATATTATTTGAGTTAAATAATAAAGGTGGTTATGTAATTTTTGATGTTGATAAACTTGATAGCACTGATATTACCTATTTTAGTCATAAAAAATATGATTGTGTACCTCGCTATGAAAAAAATACGATCAATAATCTAGAAGTATATAATACTATGTATTTTTATAGTGACGATGCTTTTATTAATATAATGCAAGTCGAATTTGGGAATATTACTAATGACGAAATAGAATGTAAAGTAAAAATAAATGAAGAATATATTTCGCTTGATTTTGTTGATATATTAAAGTTAAAAAAATCATAAAAGCAAGAAGATATTCTTGTTTTTTTATGATATAATAACCAAAAAAGAAAATAATCAATAAATTTTAGACAATAAGAAGAATTTTTTAGGATTCTTGTCGCAAAATCTTCATACTAAGAAAAACTAGAGTGATTTTATGATAAGATTATAAACCTAAAATATATAATTCAGACGCTATAATTATATTAGGAATTAGAGAGGTGATTACGAAATTGTAATCCTTAATAAAAACAAGAAAGCAGGTGGCAATTTTGAATAGCAAATTAAAAACAATTTCCAATCTTTTTGATGGTAAAGAAATAAGAAGTATTTGGGATAGTGAAAAAGAAGAATATTACTTTAGCGTTGTTGATGTTATAGATGCATTAACTGATAGTAAAATACCAAAAAGATATTGGAGTGATTTAAAAAGAAAATTAGAAAGTGAAGGAAGTCAGTTGTACGAAAATATCGTACAACTAAAGATGAAATCTTTAAAAGACGGAAAATTTTATAGTACTGATGTGTTAGAAACTAAAGGAATATTTAGACTTATTGAATCAATTCCTAGTCCCAAAGCAGAGCCTTTTAAAATGTGGTTGGCAAATTTAGGTGATGAAAGAATTGATGAGATGTTTGATCCTGAATTTGCAGTTAATAGAGCAGTAGAATATTATCGAAAAAAAGGATATAATGACGAATGGATAAAGGCAAGGTTAAATGGAATTGTAGATCGCTTTAAACTTACTGATGTATGGAAAGAAGGAGAAATTACTAAACCATTAGAATATGCTCTTTTAACTAACGAAATATATAAAGGTTGGTCAAATATGACGGCTTCTGAATATAAAAAATTAAAAGGCCTTCGAAAAGAATCTTTGAGAGATAATATGACTGACATTGAAGTTGCTCTAACAAATATTGGTGAAATAGCAACAAGGGATATTGCAAGAGAAGAACATCCAAAAGGATTAAAAGAAAATTTAAATGTAGCGAAGTGCGGGGAAGGAGTTGCCAAAGGAGCAAAGGACTTATATGAAAAAGAAACTAAAAGATCAGCTATATCTAAAGGCAATAGTTTAAATTATAAATATATAGATGAAACAAAGAAAATAGAAGAAAAGGTGAGTGATAAAAATGAGTTATAATGGTGAAAAACAAGGGTTGCATAAATCCGTAATCAACTGGTATCCAGGCCATATGGCGAAAACCAAAAGACAAATTAAAGAAAATATTAATGTAATTGATATTATTTATGAACTTATTGATGCGCGATTACCAATTTCTAGTAAAATTAGGAATATCGAAGATATTATTAAAAATAAACCGCGAGTTTTAATAATGACCAAAAAAGATTTATGTGACATAGATGTTACTAATAAATGGGTTAAATTTTATGAAAATCAAGGATATAAAGTTATTTTGATGGATTTAACTAATAATCAAGATTATAAAAAGTTAATTAAAATTACTAATGATTTAACTAAAGATTTGCAAGCAACGCGGTTAAGTAAAGGTTTAAAGCCCAAAGAAATAAAAGCGATGGTAATTGGAATACCGAATGTCGGGAAAAGTACGCTTATAAATAAACTCGCAGGTCGGAAAGTTGCAAGTGTAGCCAATAAACCGGGGGTTACCAAAGATATTAATTGGTTAAAAACGAGTAATAATATTTTACTTTTAGATACTCCAGGAATTTTATGGCCTAATTTAAATGATAATGAAGTAGCTCTAAATCTTGCATCAACGGCGGCTATTAAAAGTGAAATTTTAGATCTAAATGATATTGGTTCTTATTTAATTAGTTTTTATAAAAAATATTATCCAACCATTTTAAAGGATAAATATAAAGTTAAAATATCCGACGATATAATTGATATTATGGCTAGTTTAGCATTAAAAATGGGCTTTGTTAAAGATGAAGAATTTGATAGTGAAAAAGTTTCGCTTCGGTTATATAATGATTTAGTAAGTGGTAATATTAAAGGAGTAACATTTGATCAATGGTAAAAGCAAACTTAAAATATGAAAAAGAATTATACAAACAAGGTTTTTCTTTAATTGCCGGTGTTGATGAAGCTGGTCGTGGTCCTTTGGTGGGACCCGTGGTAGCCGCGGCGGTTATCTTGCCGGTTAATTATTATCAAGAAGGTCTGACGGATTCCAAAAAATTAACCGAAAAAAAGCGTAATCATTTTTTGAAATCATAAAAAAAGATGCGATTAGTTATGGAATCGGCATAGTTGATGCAAAAACTATTGATAAAATAAATATTTTAGAGGCTTCCCGTTTAGCCATGAATATTGCCTTAGATAATTTAAAAGTAAAACCGGATTACATTCTAACGGATGCGATGAAATTGCCGACGCGAGATAATGTCAAAGATATAATTCATGGCGATGCTTTATCTATTTCCATCGCGGCGGCGAGCGTTATTGCGAAGGTAACTCGGGATAACATTATGTATGAATTAGATAAAAAATATCCGGAGTATGGTTTTAAAGATCATAAAGGTTATCCTACCAAAAAACATCTTGAAAATATGAAAAAATATGGTATATTAGATAATTATAGATTTAGTTATCGACCCGTTAAAGAGTTAGAAAGTGGGAGAACAAATGAAAAACAAGAGGTTAATGTCTAAAACTAAATTTTTAAAAAAAGAAGATAATTTATTTAATACTTTAGAATTAAGATTAAATGAATCTTATCCTAATTGTTTAGAGATAACTAATATTTTAACGCAAAATAAGGCTTTAATTGAAAAGCAATGGGCTCATGTTGAAAAACAAATTAAGGCCTTTAAAGATTATAATAAAAATAAACAAAATATAAAAAGCGATATTTTATTTAATCTTGGATATTATACTTTTAATGCTTTTTTAATTTATACTATTTTTTTATTCTTATTTCACCTAAATATTAATTTGGGAGCTTTATTATGTTTATTTTTAGGCGCCAATATGTATACAATAATTAAAGAATATCCGTATTTATTAACTATAATTCGAGCCAAATTTCAAAAAGAAGATTTAAATTCTTTAGTCGAATATCAAGAAAATTTAAAAAATTTTAAAGATTTAAAACTGGCCCAAATCCAAACCAAAATAAATACCAAAAATCAAACAATTGCTGAAGAAAAAGACATTTTAAAGCCATCATTAATTGATGCGAGAAATGCTGCTTTATGGCAGATTCAAGCCTTTCTTACTAATAAAGATTATTTAAAAAAAGCTTTACCCGAGACCGAATTCCAAAATTTAGGTAAAAAAATATATTATCTTCATAATTTATTAACGAATTTGAGCCAAGCGCAAGAAGAAAAAAAGATAAAATGGGCATTATTAATTGACGAATCGTTAGATGAAATATATAATCTATATGATATGTGTGAAAAAGAAGATACAAGAAAGAAATTGGTGAAAAGGTTATGAAAAAAATAAAAAATAATAAAATGTTAAAAAATTTTAGTATTATGTTAATATTTACTTTAAGTATCGAAATCTTATTTCGGTTTGCGAGTAATATTAAAATTTTTGATATATCAATGATTAGAGTATTAATTGGTTATAGTATTATTTCCTTAATAATTAGTTTTATTTTATCTTGGTTTAATAAAACTATAAGTAAAATAGCTATTCTAGTTTTAGCTTTAGTTTTTTCGATATATGCTTTTTTACAAATGGGCTTTAATAATTTTATTGGCGTTTATATGTCGGTCAATACTTCTAGTCAATTGGGAGCTGTTGTTGATTATGTCCGAGAATTCTTTGCTTCTTTCTTACCTAAATATTACATTGTCTTTATTCCGTTTGGACTATTAATTATTTTTTATCTAGTTTTAGGTATTATTAATAAAAAAGCGCCAACGAGCGAACCAAAATTTTTCTTGAAGAAAAGAACTAAATATGAATATCAAATAAGAGTTTTAAGTACTTTAATTATTTTAGGTGTTTTAGCCTTTGGTTATTATGAAACATTAAAAGTTAAATTTATGCAAAATGAACTACAAGTCGTTTCCAATTATGATTTATTTAAAAATCCTAATGTTCCGAGCATTGTCGTTAATGAATTTGGCGTTTTAGGTTTTGGCATTTTAGATATTAAATCGGCGATTATTGAACCGGATAGTGAAAACGTTTATACTTTAGAAAACTCGCAAGAATTAGTTGAAACTTCGCGGGATTTTGATGATACTTTATGGCAAGAAGTAGCCGCCGAAGAAACTAATCCGACTTTTAAAAATATTAACAATTATTTATTAAGTCAACAAATAACAGATTATAATGATTATACGGGAATGTTTGAAGGCAAAAATTTAATTGTAATTATGATGGAATCGGCTAATAATATTTTAATTAATCCCGAATATTATCCTAATTTTTATAAATTATATACTGAAGGTTGGTCTTTTAAAAATAATTATTCACCACGAAATTCTTGTTCGACCGGTAATAATGAATTTAGTGGCATGACAAGTCTTTTCTCTATTTACAACAATTGTACGGCCAATAAATATCGTCAAAATACGTATAGTACTTCTATCTTTAATTTATTTAATAAGGCTGGTTATGAAACTATAAGTATGCATGATTATACGGAAGCCTATTATTATCGAAGAACTATTCATAAAAATTTAGGTAGTTCAAAATATTATGGAGTCCAAGATTTAGGAATTGAATTTTATAATGAATATCGCAACTGGGCTAGTGATGAAGACTTTATGAATGCTACGATGGATATCATGGAAAAACGGGAAAGTGATCAACCATTTATGCTATGGTTAACTACGGTTTCGAGTCATCAACCTTATGTGGTATCTAGTGTCGAAGGGGATAAACATCTAGATTTATTTGAAAATACAAATTATCCTATGGATTTAAAAAGATATATGTCTAAATTAAAGACTTTAGATAATGCTTTAGGTATTTTACTTAAAAGACTAGAAGAAGATGATATGCTAGATGATACAGTTATTGCTTTATATGGCGATCATTATCCTTATGGACTTGCCAATAAAACTTTAAATTATGTATTAGATTACGATTTAAGTGATTATGAGGTTGAAAGAGTGCCCTTTGTTATTTATAATAGTGCTATGACGCCAACATCATTTGACCAATATACTTCTTATATTAATTTAACTCCGACTTTAGCCAATTTATTTAATTTAAATTATGATCCAAGGCTTTATATGGGTTCAGATATCTTAGATAAGAACTATGAATCAAAAGTAATATTTGCCGATGGGTCATGGAAAAATGCCGACATTTATTACGATGCTAGCAATAGTAAAATTAAAAATTATACCGATAAAGAATATAGTGTTGAAGAAATTAAGGCGATAAATAATGAAATCTCGGCGAAAACGCAAATGAGTAGTTTAATTATTCGGAATAATTATTTTGCCGATTTAGAAAAAAAGATAAATGCGAAAAAACAAGAACAAGAACAAGTACTAGCAAATGCTGGAACAGAAATGGAGGAATAATGAAGAATCTCGTTATTGTAGAATCACCGGCGAAGTGTAAAACGATTGAAAAATACTTAGGTAGTAACTATAATGTCATTTCAAGTAAAGGACATATTAGGGATTTAGCAACAAGTGGGAAGTTTGGCTTGGGCGTAGATGTTGACAATAACTTTGAACCAAAATATACGATAATAAAAGAGAAGAAAAAAGATATTGATGCTTTAAAAAAAGCGGTTGATAAAGCCGATATGGTTTATCTAGCAACCGATCCCGACCGCGAAGGCGAAACTATTTCTTGGCATATTTTTGATGAAATTGGGATTCCTGAGGAAAAATACAAAAGAGTGGTCTTTAACGAAATAACCAAAGATGTCGTGTTAAATTCGATTAAAACCCCGCGGAAAATTGATATGGATTTAGTTAAAAGTGGGGAAACCAGAAGAATTTTAGATCGCATCATTGGTTTTCGGTTGAGTCGCCTTATGCAAAGTAAAACGGCCGGGAAATCGGCCGGAAGAGTGCAAAGCGTGGCTTTAAAATTAATTGTGGATCGCGAAAGAGAAATTAGAGCTTTTGTCCCTAAAGAATATTGGACTATTGAAGCCGATTTCGATTCTTTTAAAGCGGTTTTAGAAAAATATCAAGGTAAAGAAATTGAAATTCCGGATGAAGTTAGTGCTAATAAAATTTTAGAAGCATTAACGAAATCATTTAATATCGAATCGGTTACCGAAAAAGATAAAAATAAGAGTGCTAGAGAAGTATTTCGGACTTCAACTTTGCAACAAGTAGCCTCATCAAAACTTGGGTTCGCAGCTTCTAAAACTATGAAGTTGGCCCAAAAGTTATATGAAGGTATTGATATTGGCTCGGAAACCGTTGGACTTATTACCTATATGCGTACGGATAGTATTCGGTTATCTGATGAATTTGTCAAACAAACTTTTGGCTATATTAAAGGCAAATTCGGCGAAGAATATATTGGTTATGTTAAAAAGGGAAAGGCGCGAGAAAATGTGCAAGATGCCCATGAAGGGATTAGACCAACGAGTATTAATCGGACACCAAGTGAAATGAAAGAATACTTATCGACTGATGAATATAAATTATATAAACTTATTTATACGAGAGCTTTAGCTTCTTTAATGCATGATGCCAAAACTAAAGCTACGACCGTCATTTTAGAAAATAATGGTTATACTTTTAAAGCTACGGGAAGTGTTTTAACTTTTGATGGTTACTTAAAAGTATATTCGGAATATGAAGATAATGAAGATGTTATTTTACCCGATTTTAAAAATTATAAATCTAAGGTTATTGTCGCCGACAAAATTGAAAAATTACAACACTTTACGAAACCGGCGGCCCGTTTTACGGAAAGTAGTTTAATTAAAGAATTAGAAAATTTAGGCATTGGGCGACCTAGTACTTATGCAACTATCATTCAAACAATTAAAGATCGTGATTATGTTGTGTTAAAAGATAAAAAGTTTGAACCAACGGAAATTGGTTTTGAAACGACGGATAAACTTCAAGAGTTTTTCTCTAATATTGTTAATGTTAAATATACGGCGCAAATGGAACAAGATTTAGATGATATTGCCGAAGCCAAAAAAGATAACATTAAAATTTTACGCGATTTTTATGATGAATTTGAACCATTAGTTAATAAAGCTTTTCACGAAATGGAAAAGAAGGCTCCGGAAGCCACCGGCGAGGTTTGTCCGGAATGTGGAGGCGATTTAGTTTATCGCAAAAGTAAATATGGTACCTTTATTGCTTGCAGTAATTATCCAACATGTAAATATGTGAAAAAAAATGAAAAAACGGTGGTTGAAGTTTGTGATTGCCCGAAATGTGGAGGCAAAATAATTGAAAAGAAAACGAAAAAAGGTAAAGTTTTCTATGGTTGCAATAATTTTCCTAAATGTAAATGTGCCGTATGGTATAAACCAACGGGAGAAACTTGTCCTAAATGTGGCGAATTAATGGTCGAAAAAAATAAAAAAATAGTTTGCAGTAATTGCGATGAATAATTTATTTAGAACAAATAAAATATAGGTATTTCCACTATATTTTATTTTTATTTAGAATAAAAGCTTGTTATAATAGAAGTACTTAGGAGTTGGTATTATGGCAAATATTATTGTTATTGGTGGTGGTGCTTCCGGTTTAGTTGCCGCGATTACAGCTGCCCGAAAGGGAAGTAGGGTAACTATTCTTGAAAAAAATAATAAATGTGGCAAAAAGTTATTATTGACGGGCAATGGTCGTTGTAATTATTGGAACGAGACCCAAGAATTAAGTAAATATCATTCCCAAGATATAGATATTTTTTCTCAAATTTATCAAGCTAAGCAAAAGGACGTTTTGACTTTTTTTGCAAGCCTTGGCATTATTCCCAAAGTTATCAATGGTTATTATTATCCTTATTCCCAAAATGGGGGAAGTATTTATAATGCTTTAATGAGTGAAATAGATAATTTAAATATTGCCCTAAAATATGAAGAAGAAGTGCAAGACATTATAAAAGAAGAAAAATTTATTATAAAAACGAATAAGCAAACTTATAAAGCGGATAAAGTAATTATGGCTATGGGTTCTAAAGCTTATCCTAAAACTGGTTCCGATGGTTCGGGTTATGAAATATTAAAAAAATTAGGTCATGAAATTATTCCCGTATTCCCATCTTTAGTCCAAATTAAAGGTCAAGATAATTTTTATAAAGATTGGGCCGGCATTCGATGTGAAGCTATTTTAAGTTTATTTGAAGATGGTAAATTAATAAAAGAAGAACAAGGCGAACTTCAACTTACTAATTATGGCATCAGTGGCATTTGTACTTTTAATTTAAGTGGTTGGGTAGCTAAAGGAAAAGCTAATCAAAAACATGAAGAAATTAAAATTAATTTTGTGCCGTGGTTTCAAGAAAATAAAAATGAATTTAAAAATTGGTTAGATAAGCAAGAAGAAAAACTTTCTAATTTTAATTTATATCAAATTTTAGAAGGCTTTTTGAATTATAAATTAATTAATGTTATTTTTAAATTATTAAAATTACCAAAGGAAACAAAATGGAAAGATGCCCCTAAAGATGAATTAGTAAAATTACTTAAAGAATTTCCATTTAATATTCAAGAAACCATGGGCTTTGATGCGGCTCAAGTTTGTAGTGGGGGCGTTTCTTTAAAAGAAATTAATCCGAAGACGTTAGAATCTTTAAAAGTAAAAGATTTATATCTAGTCGGGGAAATTTTAGATGTCGATGGTGATTGTGGTGGCTATAATTTAGGTTGGGCATGGATAAGTGCTTTAATTGCTGGCGAAGAGGCGAGTAAATGATTCGAATAAGACAAATAAAAATTTTAGTTTCTAACGACAATGAACAAGTTTTAAAGTTGAAAGTGGCTAAAAAATTAAAAATTGATGGGGCAACTATTAAAAACTTGACCATAAACAAAAAATCTATTGATGCTCGTGATAAAAAACAAATATTTTATGTTTATGAAGTTGATGTAGAAGTTTTAAATGAAGACCAAGTTTTAGCTACAATCAAAGATCAAGATATATTTAAAGTAATTAAAGAAGAGTATCAGTTGCCGGCAAAGGGCAATCAAAAATTAAATAACCAAATTATCGTTGTTGGTAGTGGACCTGCCGGTTTATTTGCGTCTTTTCTTCTGGCCGAAACCGGTTATAAACCTTTAATAATTGAAAGAGGAAAGCCTGTCGAAGAAAGAGTTGAAGAAGTGAATAAATTTTGGCAAACGGGAAAGTTGAATCCCGAATGTAATGTCCAATTTGGGGAAGGTGGAGCCGGGACTTTTTCCGATGGCAAATTAAATACCTTAGTTAAAGATAAAAGACATTTAAGTCAAAAAGTTTTTGATATTTTCGTCGAAAATGGAGCTCCGGAAGAAATAAAATATTTACATAATCCCCATATAGGAACAGATAATTTAAGAAAAGTTATTAAAAATATGCGCGAAAAAATTAAAGCAATGGGAGCTAGCTTTTTATATGATACGAAACTAACTAATTTAATAATTGAGGATAATAAATTAAAACAAATTGAAGTTAATAACAGTACCAAAATTAATTGTGATTGTTTAGTTTTGGCTATTGGTCATAGTGCGCGGGATACGATAAGTATGCTTTATAAGCAAAATATTGCCATCGAAGCTAAACCTTTTGCAATGGGAATTAGAATTATGCATCCCCAAAAGGTAATTGATGAAAATCAATATGGTAAGTTTGCACAATATTTACCACCGGCTAGTTATAAATTAACTTATACAACTAAAGATAATCGCGGTGTTTATTCTTTTTGCATGTGTCCCGGTGGCTATGTAGTTAATGCTTCCAGTGAAAAAAATCGCTTAGCGATTAATGGCATGAGTAATTATAAAAGAGATTCCCAAGTTGCTAATAGTGCCATTATTGTTACTGTTACGCCTCAAGATTTTGGTAAACATCCGCTTGCGGGCATCAAATATCAACAAGAATTAGAAGAAAAAGCGTTTAATTTAGCAAATGGGCAAATCCCCTTACAACTTTGGCAAGATTTTAAACAAAATAAAGCTTCTTTAAATTATGAAAGTTTTGCGCCTCAATGTATGGGAAATTATACTTTCACAAATATTCGCAATATTTTACCGGATTTTATGGTAAATTCTTTATTAGAAGCAATACCTTATTTTGCTAACAAAATTTCTAATTTTTCCGCTTCTGATACTATTCTCGCGGCAATTGAAAGTCGAACATCTTCACCCGTGAGAATTTTACGAAATGAAAATTTAGAAGCAAATATCGAAGGTATTTATCCGTGTGGCGAAGGCGCCGGTTATGCCGGGGGAATTACTACTTCGGCGATTGATGGCATTAAAGTAGCCGAAGAAATAATTAAAAAGTACTATTAAAATAAAAACGTTAACTATTAATCAGTTAACGTCTTTTTCATTTTCTTCAAATAATTCCTTAATATCAATATTTAATACTAAAGCTAATCTCCATAAAGTACCAAGACTAAATGTTTGATGGTTTTTGCTTTCAATGTTTGAAATGAATTGCGTTGAGTAGTTCATTTTACTAGCAAGTTGTTCTTGAGTGAGACCTTTTTCTTTTCTAATCTTTTTTATGTTTTTTGAAACTAATTCATAAACATAGTTTTCGTCATTTCTATTAAACAATAATATCACCGCCAAACATTAGTATTCCCAAATATTATTTTCCCATAAATAAAAACAAAATATATTACACTATTCGAGTAAGTTATGATATAATAACTGTGTGAGTTGTCTAACTTGCAAAAAGCTTTTATTAGATATTTTTAAAGAAGTGAAAGGAGGTAAATCTTGGAAACTAAGTTTTGTGAATTTTGTGGCAATAAAGTTGCAATTGATGCAGTAATTTGTCCAAAGTGTGGAAAGCAACTTGAAGAACTCAAAGCAGAAAATCATAATCAAAATCCCCAAGTGATTATTAACAATAGTAATGTTCTTGATGGTAATGTGGCTAGAAAAAAGTGCGATAAATGGGTTGCATTTCTATTATGTTTCTTTTTAGGTTGGCTTGGTGTTCATAAATTTTATGAGGGCAAAGCCGGTTTAGGAGTATTATATATGTTTACTTTTGGATTATTTGGTATAGGTTTATTAGTAGACATTATTACAATATTGTGTAAACCAAATCCATATTATGTTTAGGAGGTAAAATAATAATTATGGAAAATAAAAAATTTTGTAAATTTTGTGGAAAAGAAATAACAAAAGAAAGTATTGTTTGCCCTCATTGTGGCCGACAATTAGAAAAAATTAAAAAACTAGAAGAAAAAAAAGAAAATGTTAAAACTGAAGAAATTGAAAAACCACAATTTTATACTCAAGAATGGTTTATGTGGTTAATGTTAGTATTATTTGCACCTATTGGAATATTTCTAATGTGGAAATTTAATGATAAAATGGAAAAGAAATTAAAAATTATTTTAACCATAGTATTTGGTATTTTCTTTATTATTATAATTGCTGCTGGAAGTAGTGAAAGCGTTGATGACGACACTAATGATAGCGCTACCTATGATACAAATAAAAAAGTAACTGTTGAAGTAGTAGATTTTAGTACTATGACAACTGCAGAAATAGATTCATGGTGTAGTGAAAAAAAGATAAATTGTAAAATAACAAATGAATATTCTGATACAGTAGAAAAAGGAAAATATATTAGTCAAAGTGTTGAAAGTTCTAAGTCAATTTACGAAGGTGAAAAAATAACAATTATATTTTCATTAGGAAAAGAACCAACAATTAGTCAAAAAAATGCATTAAAAAAAGCCCAATCATATTTGAAATACACCGCATTTTCAAGAAAAGGGTTAATTGATCAATTAGAATTTGAAGGTTTTTCAAAAGAAGATTCTATTTATGGTGTTGATAATGTGGGAGCAGATTGGAACGAACAAGCAGTAAAAAAAGCAAAATCATATTTAGATTATTCTGCCTTTTCAAGAAAAGGATTAATTGAACAACTAGAATTCGAAGGCTTTACACATAGCCAAGCCGTATATGGTGTAGAACAAAATGGATTATAATTTATAATTCTAAAAAAGCAATTTACCATTGCTTTTTCTTTTGACAAAAATGAAACTTTTTATATTTTAAACTTGAAATTTCAATTTAGTTATTAATCTGTTACCTAAATGTTACCTAGATAATAAAAAACAAATAAAAAATCCCAAATATTTGGGATTACTTTTTTATGGAGCGGGAAAACTACAATTTACGAACTATGTCTCTTTCTATAAATAATATATCAAAAAAAGTTGAATTATTAAAT
>CANROR010000018.1 GCA_947632275.1 uncultured Bacilli bacterium
TCAAAAAAAAAAAAAAAAAAACTAGGGTTTTGAAAAATTTTTAGTATTAGTTTACTTTTAGTTGACATAATTCCTAATTTTGACAAGCAATTTTTTCTTTTTCGTTATGTAATTTAACTTTCCCTTTATTGATAAAGGTTTGGTAAGCTTCTTTTATTTCTTCGTTTTCGTAACTTTCTTTGACTTTATTGATTTCATCATCTTGATATAAAGCTTTAATTCTTTTTTCACGAATTTCAGGTAATTTATTAATAGCGACAAGGCCTTGACCGGCCCCGCCAACGCAACCGCCAGGACAAGTCATAACTTCGATGAAATCATAAGCATCTAATTTATCTTTTACTTCTTTTATAGTCGCTAGTTTGTTAATAACACCGACTTTAATTTGGTATTTTTTTAAATCAATAATGGTTTCTTTAAAATTCTTTTCGCCTCGTACCGCATTAAGTTCATAAAACTTTCGTGGCGCTTTTTCATGATTAATTAGATAATAAGCGGTACGAAGAACGGCTTCGGTAACGCCACCGGAAGCACCAAAGATTAAACCGGCCCCACTACCTTTACCTAAAAGTTTGTCAAATTCTTCATCTTTTAAAGTGTTAAAATCAATATTCATTTCTTTTAACATTAACACTAGTTCACTCGTAGTAAGGCAAAAATCAACATCCGGATTATGATAAATTTCTTCCTTTTTTGATACACATGGCGTTAAGGCTACTAAAATTATTTGGTTGGGATTAATTTCATAGAGCTCGGCATAATAACTTTTAACCATGGCCCCAATCATGCCAATCGGACTTTTGCACGTACTAATATTTTCTTTTTTCTCGGGATAAAACTTTGAAACATAATTAACCCAAGAAGGACAACAACTCGTAAACATGGGTAAATTTTTTTGCGTTTCTAACCGGTTAACTAATTCTTTTGCTTCTTCCATCACGGTTAAATCGGCACCAAAGGTCGTGTCAAAAACTTTGGCAAAGCCTAAAGCTTTTAAGGCACTAACCATTTTGCCTTCTAAAAAAGAACCGGCTTCATAACCAAAAGCATCCCCAATCGCCACGCGAACCGCGGGAGATGTAATAACTACTACTTGATAAGATGTATCATGTAAATAATTTAAAACAGTTTTATAACAATATTTAGGTATTAAAGCCCCCGTTGGGCATGTTAAAAGACATTGCCCACAGTTAATGCAATCATTTTTTAAATTATTATTTTCTTGACAAGTTTTTAAACACATTCCACAATGAATGCATCGCTCTTCAATTCGATCAATAGCTAAATTATTTTTACTAACACTTACTCTTTCCATTTTATTTGGTTAATAACTTATACATTTTGACAAGTTTTACTAATAACTCCTTTTCATCTATATTAATATCATTGGTAGCAATTAAAGTGGCTAAACCATTAACATATAACCAATAATTCATGAATAAAGCTTTGGCATCTTCAAAACTATAACCATGTTTATTTACTAAATTAACAATAGTTGATTGATTCCATTTTTCATCTAAAACATTATCTAAAGTTTGCCATTTTAAATTATTACTTAAAAATAACGAAATAAATAAATTTTTATACTTTTGGGCAAATTCAACATAAGCAATCGATAAAGTTAAAAGCGCCTTTTTACTATCAATCCGACTATTAATAAAGACATCATATTGCCGATAGATTTCTTTATAAATAGCTTCTTTTATTTCATCCATGCTTTTATACATCCGATATAAAGGTTTCGTAGATATACCTAATTCTTTAGCTAGACTCCGGGCATTAACCGAATTCCAACCATTAGCATTGACCATTTTCACAGCCGCTTTAATAACATTTTCATTTTTTATTTCTACTACTTTAGGCATATTATCTACCTCCTAATCGTAATTTCTGTTTTTATTATATCATAATTTTAAGCTTATTTAAAGTTATTCATCGAGCAATCCCAGATAGATATTTTTTCTTTTTTCTTGGGGAATTTCTAAATCTTTTAAAATGGCATAAGCCGTTTCAATATCCATTTTTAAAAAACAATTAGGTTCTTGTAATATTTTTTGAATTAAAATTTGCTTTTCTTTTTTTTCCTTATCATTTTCATATAATTTTAGTAATTTCGTATTTATAGTTTGTAATTTTTCAATCATTTATAAAAACCTCCTAAACCGGGAATAACCCCATCCCCTAGATAATTAAACGTATTATTAGAAAGACGGGCAAAAATTTCTTTAGAAGTCATCGTTATTTTTTCTTCATTCGGATTATATAAATAATAAATATTATCGCGCGGATATTCTTTTATTCCTTTCGGATTCACGGTAATGATAACCGAAGCCCGAATTTGGTTAGTTTCTTTATTACCAATTATTTTAATATCAATAATGTCATCTAATTCGTCAATAGTAAATAAGATTTTTTCTAAATGTAATAAATATGATAAATGATCAATCCCCTCTTTTTTAATGGCTTGAAGTTTTTGAAAAAAGATATCAAAACGTTCGGCAAAAGGGATTTCTTCGATTTTTTGTTTACTCCGATATTCGGCAATAACTTCCGCGAAAGATGGCTCTGGCATCGGAAATTCCTCAATACTTTTTTCTTTTAAAGCAATATTTTCATATACTTGATTAAGCATTTTTTTAAATTCACCTTTGGTTTTCGCATTTTTATTTTGACAAACTAAACCATGTAAAGGAAAATTAAATTTAGCTTCCGCGATATCCCCTTTTAAAATGGAAGTCACGGAATCGGCCAAAACTAAAAACTGACCAACGCGAAATACTAAATTAGCATGACCACCGCCAAATTTTTCTTGAAATACTTGATCGGTTTCAAAATTAATCCCCAATTCTGCTAAAAATTTACCATAAAGAGCATTAAATTCATAACAAACTACTTTATTTTGCTTGGGACTTATTTGGGAAAGGCGCGCAATATCATCATGAATTTTAGTTAGTTCAGCACTTTGTTTACTCGCGTAAAATTCTTCATCATACGTTAAAATCTTACACATTTTAATATAAATATAGATGGCTTTTTCTAAAAGTGAATATTCTTGAGGTAAATCTATTAAAACTGCTGCATGTAAATCGGGATTAATTGTAAATTTCGCAATATTTGGATCTTTGGTTTTTAAAATCTTATTAACTGCTTGAAAATCAATTAAAGTATAATTTTTTATATCTTGTAAATGTTTTAAAAATTCTTCAGGAAAAAGATAACTATCTAAAATTAAAGGACTAAAAAATTTGCTTAAAGCATACATAAAATATTTTTTATCTACTCCCTTTAAAACTTTAATATCTTCATTTAAACAAACATGGACAAATTCCCAAGTATCTAAAGTTAAAAAAGTAATAAAATCTTCAATTTTAAAAGTATACATTTTATCTTCAATCGTAATATTAAAAAGTTTAGAAGCATAATCTTCTTGAAATTTTTGAAAGGATACTTGATTTTCGAAAAAGCCTAAACGCGTTTTTATTTCTTCACTTAAAGTATCTTTATTAAAAACTTTTACTAAGGCTTTAGCAATTTCACTTTTATTTAGTTCAATTCGGCCTAAAGTATCACCTTGGGCAATATAACAAATTCTTATAGTTTCCAATTTTCCTTCTAAAAGTCTAGTTACATAATCATAAAATTCATCTTTTAAAATTAAATCTTTTAAAAGTTCAATACTTATCGAACTCGTATAATTATATTTTATTTTTGCACTTGCATTATAGGCTTTATAATCTTTTTCCGTTAATAAAATGGTTGACTTTTGGGTAAATTGTAAATACGGATATTTTTCTAATAATTCGTTAATAGTCAAATCTTCATCCATATTTTACCCTACTTTCTTTTACTATTTTATCATGAAAAAAGAAAAAAGAAAACTTTTCGTTTTCCTTATTCCATAATATCTAAATTATTATTTTTGATATGTTCAATAAATCTTTCTTTAAACTTTTGTAAATCATTTTGTTCTAAAGTTTTATTATTGCTACCTAAAGTATAGCGAAGCGTATATTTATTTTCATAAATCCCCATAAGTTTTCGATTAATAATTAAATTAGATTTAAAATCATCTAAAACTTTCGTTAAATAAGCATATTTTTGATTATTCACAATAACCGTATAATCTAAATTAACCGTCGGATATTTACTTATTTCTTGCGCTAAAATGTTTTTTTTGGCTAAAGCAACATATTTATCAAAATCAATTTCGATAGTGACAATGGCTTTTTTCTTGGCAATCTTATTCGTATATTTTTTCTTTAAAACATCTATTTTTCCAACGACATCATCTTCAAGTATTATTTCTTTACTTAAAGCTTCATCATAATATGATAAAGTATTATGATTTTCTTGGAAATGAACATCTTTATTTTTTAAAGTTTTAAAAATATACTTAGCTATCTTTTTGGCTTCATTATACATAGTCTCGATATTTTTTTCTTCATCGGCTATAATTATACTTAAGATGCGATTCGTTTCTTTATTTTTAAAAATAGAACCAATTTCAAATATTTTCAAAGCATTATAATTTTTTAAGTTAAGATTAACAATATTCATTAACGATAAACTTAAATCATCTCTTAAAATATTATTTTCTTGTTTACCTAATAATTTAATGCCATCTTTTTCAATTCCTAGTTCTTTTAATAAATTAGTATCATACCACACATAACTATGTACTTCGTGCATATCGTACTTGGTAGCTAACAATCTTTTTACTTCATATTCTTGGGTAAAGACATTTTCGTGTTCTTTAACGGTAAGTTCGAGTTTTAAAGGCTTAGCTTCTAAGTTTTCAAAACCATAAAGCCGGGCAATTTCTTCGATTAAGTCTTGTTCAATAAAGACATCTTTCGTATGTCGAAAAGTAGGAACCGTTACTTCGTAGACGTCCTTTTTCACTTCTACTTTAAAGGCTAATTTTTCTAAAATCCTTTTTACTTCTTCATCACTTAAATCTTTATTCATATAAGTTTTTAACGTATCTTTATGTAAAGTAATATGACCTTCTAAAAAAGGATGCGGATAAACATCAGTCAAATTGGAAGCAATAACTAAATCCGGATTTTCCCGTCTTAATAAGTATAATAATCTTTTTAATGCCAAATCCGTCATATTCGGATCTAATGATTTTTCATACCGGGCTGATGCTTCCGTTCTTAAACCTAAAGCTACCGCAGTTTTCCGAATAGAACCGGCATTAAAGGTTGCACTTTCTAAAAAGACAGATGTTGTATCCTCTAAAATTTCACTATCAAGACCACCCATGACGCCGGCGATTCCAAAATATTTTGGGCCATTTTTAATCATTAACATATCTTTGGTTAAATGTCTTTCCGTATCATCTAAAGTGGTATAAGTATCGCCATCTTTAGCCGTATCGACTTCAATACTTTTAACTACTCTAGCATCAAAAGCATGCATTGGTTGGCCTAGTTCAAGCATTAAATAATTGGTTAAATCGACTAACAACGAAATCGAACGCATGCCCACATAATATAAAAATATTTGCATGTCTAAAGGCGTTTTGTTATTTAAAATATTTTCTAATTTTAAACCACAATACCGATAACACAAATCACTATTTTTGATTTTAATATCTAAATCTTGTTTATCATTTTTTACTTCTTCAATATCTAAAGGTAAAAGTTCATGATTCGTGATGGCCGCGATTTCGCGCGCAATACCATAGTGCCCCCAAAGATCAGGACGATTCGTTAAACTTTTATTATCAATTTCCACGATAATATCTTCAATTGGTAAATAAGATTTAATATCGCGACCATTTTCCCATTCTTGAGGAAGTTCTAATATGCCTGAGTGATCATCGCTTATCGCTAGTTCCTTACCACTACAACACATCCCATTCGAAGTAACGCCCCGAAGCGGTCGAGCCGTTATTTCGATATTATCAATATGGCCCCCGACTTGCACTAAAGCGGTTTTTAAACCAACACGGACATTCGGCGCCCCACAGACTACTTGAACTAAGTCTTTCTTCCCCACATCCATTTGTAAAACGTGCATATGGTCACTGTCGGGATGTTCCACACATTCTTTAATTTCGGCCACAATGACGCCATCAAAGGTGTTACCTACAACTTTGACGCTTTCCACTTCGGCACACCGAATTGTAAAAGTATCCCAAATCTTTAGAAAATCAATTTTATCACTATTTTTAATATGCGTTTTTAATTTATTACAAGATATTAACATATGGCCTCCTTAATCTATTCTAAATTTTTCTAAGTACCTAACATCACCCGAATTAAGTACCCGAATATCATTTATTTTATATTTCATCATGGCTAAACGAGTTAAACCTAAACCAAAAGCAAAGCCGTTATAAACATTTGGATCAATGCCCCCGGCTTTTAAAACGTTAGGATGAATCATCCCCCCGGGCACGAGTTCAATCCAACCACTGTTTTTACAAGTAGGACAACCTTTGCCATCACAAATAAGACAACTACAATCAAGTTCATAACTAGGTTCGGTAAATGGGAAAAAGCCAGGACGTAAACGAACCTTTACGTCTTTATGAAAGACTTCTCGCAATAATTCTTGCATAACTCCGATTAAATTTTCAATAGAAATATTTTTATCAATAACCATGCCTTCTAATTGAAAGAACGTATTTTCATGTGAGGCATCCAAGTCTTCATTTCGAAAAACTCGGCCAGGAACACAAATGCGAAGTGGTGCCCCATATTTTTCCATCGCCCGAACTTGCACCCCACTGGTATGGGTTCTTAAAAGTTTATCATTATCTAAATAATAAGTATCTTGCATATCGCGCGCGGGATGATCTTTCGGAATATTTAAGGCTTCAAAATTATAATATTCCGAATCCATTTCAGGGCCACTGACAATCGTAAAGCCCATTTTCTTTAAGGCATCAGTTACTTCTTTGGCAATAATAGTCACCGGATGAAGGGACCCTGATTCCACTTCATAATCAACAGTATCATCAAAATTTACTTCCACCTTATTTTCTAAATTTTCGAGTGCTTCACTAACAATATTTTCTAATTCTTTTTTCGTCGTATTAATTAGGCTACCATATTGTCTTTTTTCTTCGACACTCATATCTTTTAAAGAAGCTAAAAGTTCCATAATCCGGCTTTTCTTCCCAACATATTTGCTTTTAACATTTAAGCAATCGGCTTCTTTCGTACAATTTTTAAGCTCCATTTGTAAATTTTCTTTTAATAATTCTAGTTCTTTTTCCATATTTTCCTCCTTAAAAATTAAAAAAATCCATAAACTATTAAGGACGAGTTTAACCCGCGGTACCACCTTAGTTTATGAATTATTTCATACACTTTAAACGATAAGGGATTTAGCCCAAAATTACTCCCTAAATGAAATTCATTTTACTAACCATTTAAATACTTCCAGCCTCGGTATTTTTCTCTTTCAAACTTTATAGTAAAACTACTAAATTAGTTCTTCGTAATTTCCTTAATATTTTATCAATTTTTCTAATAATATGCAACTCTATTTAATTATTTTCCCAATTATTTCAGAAATTTTAATAGTTCCTTGTTCTCTGGAATCAATACTTTCATTACGATTATCGCCAAGCACAAAGACCTCCCCTTCCGGCACCTTTAATTTATCAAAGGTTTCATTAGCCAACATCTTTTCTTTTAAATAGGGTTCTGCGATTTCCTGATTATCACGATACAAAATGCCATCTTTTATTTCAATAGTTTGGCCGGCAGTTGCTATAACTCTTTTAATAATTTTCGTTTTTTTCCCATTATTAACGGTTATAATATCGGCCACAATTAAATCATCAACTTTATAATTTTTAACTTTCTTTTGCATTAAATGATATTCATTATTTTTTAAAGTTGGTTCCATTGAATAACCATTTATTCTTACTAAACCATAAAAATTATTAACGATTAAAGCTAAAACTAAACCAATAAAAGCAAAAATAATTGTTAAAATAAAATTTCTTTTCATAAATATCGCTTTTATTTTAACATGAATAATCCTAAATAGTAAATGTCAGAAAAAATAATATAATAATTTGACACTAATTTTAGCGTGTGCTATAATTTTTTTAGCGAATAGTAATATATTAGTTTTTAGGGGGAGTTTGTATGTATGAAGAAACTGATAAAAAATTTTTAACGAAAGATTTAATCTTATTAATATTAAAATTAGTCTTTTTAGCCATTTTTATTTTCATCATTTGTTGGTTATTTTTACGAAACAATAAAGGAACAGTTATTAAGGAAAATGATAAAGACTTTATAATTAATATTAATGCGATGAAAGAATCGGCCTTTGAATATTTTACGAAAGAAAATTTACCAAGTAAAAATGGGCAAAGTATCAAATTAACTTTAGAAGAAATGATTAATCAAAAATTATTAATTGATTTTACGAATAATGGCCAAACTTGTAGTTTAAATGAAAGTTATGTTCAAGCAACCAAAACGGCCGATGAAAATTATGCCTTAAAAGTTAATTTAAAATGTCAAGAAAAGGAAGATTATATTGTAACAACAATCGAAAATAAAGATATTGTTTGTCAAACTTGTGAAAAGGAAAATCCGACGGAGACTGATACCCCAATTAGTGATAATACTAGCACTAACACCGAAGTTCAAAATAAACCGGTTAGTAGTAATAGTAGTAGCACTAGTAGTAAAAGTACTTCAACGAAGGTTACGACTAAAGTTGTAACAAAAGTAACTTATCATTACACTTGGCATAGTTTTTGTGGCCAATCTTGCGATAATAGCAAAGTTAAATATTACGAAATAGTGCAATATGGCCCTTGGGAAAATGGTCGAAGTAAAAATCCTGGCTATGAAAATAAATGTGAAAATGTGGTAAAAAATGAATATTGTAAAACTAAAACGCAAGAATATTTTTCTAATTGTACGGTTCCGGCCGATACTACTAATAATAGCCATAGTTTTACTTTAGAAGTACCTTTTGATAGTGCTAATAATCCTTATGTCGTCAGAACTTCATATTATAGTAGTATAAGTGATTATCAAAGCTATTTAGATGCTAAAAAGAATAAACCGACTGATAATTTTACGCAAACATTTCCTAATTTAACACCTACTGAAATGATGAATTCAGCCTTAAAAAATAATAATTTTACAATCTTAAGTGAAAATCATAGTTTAAGTAATAAAACTTTAACCTTAAAATATAATTTACAAATCAATAATAAAAATAATGTTACTCCTTATTACTCTTCAAAGTTAGGCTATAATGTCATGTTTATTCCTTTAAAAATAACGGTTAGTGCCAAATTAACTGATACCTGCTTTACTGATCTAGCCGATAATGCTTATAAATATAAAGATTATGGTATTTATTCCTCTACTCTTTATCAAACTTGCTATCATCGTAAAGTTCAATATAAATGGGTTTCTGAAAATGAATTAGCCAATTACTTAAATCAAGGTTGGAGTAAAACTGGCAAAACTAAAACCGAAACAATTTAAAAAACAAGATAAAAAAATAGGATTGTTCAAATCCTATTTTTTATGCTTATTTTCTTTTGGTTTATTTTTTATTTTTTTATCAGGTTTAGGTAAACAATCTTTTCGCGATAAATTTAATCTACCACGATTATCATAACCAGTAGCTTTGACCATGATTTCATCGCCAACTGCTACCACATCCCGTGGTTTTTCAACTCTTTCATGCGCTAATTGCGATACATGAACTAAACCTTCACAACCAGGCCATAACTCTACAAAACAACCAAAATCTTCGACTTTTACGACTTTCGCATTATACACTTTGCCAAATTCGACTTCTTTAACAATATCTTCAATCATCGCTTTAGTTTTAGCAATTATGGTCGCATCCGTATGATAAATTATTACCCGACCATCATCTTCTAAATCAACTTTAACCGCATCTTTATCATTGACACTTTTTACATTTGAGGCCTCAAGAATAATTTTGGTAATAGTTTCGCCGCCCCGGCCAATAACATCTTTAATCTTTTCGGGATCAATTTTAAAGGTTTCAATTTTAGGAGCATAAGGACTTAATTCTTTCCGAGGTTCTTTAATTGCTTTTTCCATGACATCTAAAATTTCCATTCGCGCTTTTTTCGCTTGGGCTAAAGCTTCTTTTAAAATATTTTTAGTAACTCCTTTAATTTTAATATCCATTTGTAAAGCGGTAATCCCTTTGCGAGTTCCTGCGACTTTAAAGTCCATATCGCCCATGTGATCTTCTAAGCCTTGAATGTCGGTAAGAATGGTATATTTTTTACCATTTTGAATTAAGCCCATCGCAATCCCGGCAACTGGTGCTTTAATAGGAACCCCGGCAGCCATTAAAGATAGACAACCCGAACAAATTGTTGCTTGACTAGAAGAACCATTACTTTCTAATACTTCCGAAACTACTCTTATCGTATAAGGGAATTCTTCTTCACTAGGGATAACTTGAGCTAAAGCTCGTTCCCCTAAAGCACCATGACCGATTTCTCTTCGCCCTGGAGCACCATATCTACCCGTTTCACCTACCGAAAAAGCCGGGAAATTATAATGAAGCATAAATCTTTTCGAATCTTCAATTCCTAAACCATCTAAGATTTGATGTTCACCGATGGCACCTAAAGTCGTTGTGGCCAAAACTTGCGTTTCGCCTCTAGAGAAAAGTGCCGAACCATGGGTTCTTGGAAGTAAATCGATTCCCGCATAAAGGGGTCTTATTTCATCCATTTTCCGACCATCAGGACGAATATGTTTATCCGTAATTAAACGTCTTACTTCATTACCTTCAATTAAATTGACTACTTTTGTCACTTGTTTTAATTTTTCTTCACTTTCTTCATCGTCGGCATAAACTTCCGTAAAATGATTAATCGTATTTTCTTTTACTTCATCAATTTTCGCATATTTTTCTAACTTATCTTTAATTTGAATAGCTGCTAACATATCTTGGGTAGCAAAATCGCGAACGGCCGCGTCAATTTCCGGATCAATTTCCACTTTTTGTAATTCTTGTTTTGGCAAACCAATTTCGGCCATAATTTGTTTTTGGAATTGACATAAAACTTTAATATTTTCATGAGCAAACATTAAAGCATCAAGCATCGTTTTTTCATCAATTTCTTGACTACCGGCTTCCACCATACAAATGGCATCTTCGGTCCCGGCAACCGTTAAATTTAAAATACTTTTTTCAGTTTCTTCACTCGTCGGGTTAATGATGAATTTGCCATCAACTAAGCCGACCATGACACCGGCAACTGGTCCATCAAAAGGTATATCACTAATACCTAAACATAATGATGAACCTAACATGGCCGTCATTTCTGGTGAATTATCTTGATCAACCGATAAAACGGTATTTATGACTTGAATTTCATTCCGTAAATTTTCATCAAACATGGGTCTAATTGGCCGGTCAATAAGCCGAGCCGCTAAAGTCGCCGCATCACTAGGGCGGCCTTCTCTTTTAATAAAGCCCCCAGGAATTTTCCCGACACTATATAATTTTTCTTGATATAAAACTTGTAAAGGGAAAAAATCTTGCGTAACCATATTTTTACCCATGACACAAACAGATAAAACTACCGTGTCACCATAACGCACTAAAACCGCACCATTACTTTGTTTGGCTAATTCTCCGGTTTCAACAATTAATTCTCGTCCTAAAAAATTTAATTTGTATACTTTTTTCATTCCTATCCTCCTTATTTTTCTAATAAAAAAATGGGGTTGTTAAAAAACCAAGTGCCCCATTATTTTCTTAAATTTAATTTCTTAATTAATTCGCGATATGCTACTACATCATTTTTCTTTAAATAATCCAATAGCTTTTTCCGCCGACCAATTTTCATAAACATCCCTCTTTTAGAGTGAGCATCATGAATATGCGTTTTTAAATGTTCAGTTAAATTATTAATTTCATAAGTTAAAATTGCTACTTGAATAGGCACTGAACCAACGTCATCTTTGCTAGTCGCAAATTCTTTAATTAATTTTGCTTTTTCTTCCTTTTTTAAAGCCATTTTATATCCTCCTTCTTCTAATTATGTTAATACTGAGTAAAGAGAGAGAGGGCTCTTCTAAACTAAGTACTAATACGCTTTAATTATAACTTAATTATTTTAAAGTTGCAAGTAATTCATCTTTTTTCATTGATGAATAACCTTTAACACCAGCTTCTTTAGCTAAAGCTTTAAGTTCGGCTAAAGTTTTAGAACTTAAATCCGTTTTTGCTTTAGTTTCTTTTTTCGCTTCAGTCTTTTCTTCTTTTTTAACTTCGGCCTTAGCAACTTTAACGGTTTCTCCTTTTAAAGCTTTTTTCGCAATTTCACAAAGACTTGTAAAGCTTTTAGGATCATCGATAGCCATTTCACTTAGCATTTTCCGATTTATTTCAATACCTGCTTTGGCTAAACCATTAATAAATTTGGAATAACTAATATCGTTTTCGCGACAAGCCGCATTAATTCTCGTAATCCATAACTTCCGGAAGTTTCTTTTGTTTTGTTTCCGATCCCGGAAGGCATAAGCGCCACTATGAAAAACTTGTTCTTGCGCGGTCTTGTATAATCTGTGTTTAGAACCAAAATAACCTTTGGCTTCTTTTAATACTTTGCGTCTTCTATTTTTAGAGACGTTTCCACCTTTAACTCTTGCCATAATTCATCACCTATTAGATAACAGATTTTAATCTGTTACGATCTCCTTTACTTAATGTCCCCTTATTTCTTCTTTGTCTTACTTCTTTAGCCGTATCTTTGCCAGTTTTATGGTTACTTCCTGATTTCATATAGGTAAGTTCCCCATTTTTCTTTTTCTTAAACACTTTGGCACTTGATTTATGTGTCTTTTGTTTACATTTTGCCATTTTATTTCTTCCCTTCCTTTTTTATTGGTGCTAAAATCATCCACATTTGCCGACCTTCCATTTTGGGTTCAGTCTCAATTACAGAATCTTCTTTTAAACCATCCGCAAACTTAAGTAATACTTCTTGACCTATTTCCGGTTTAGCCATTTGCCGACCTTTAAACCGAATAAATGCTTTAATTTTATGGCCTTTTTTAAGATAGCTTTCAGCATTTCTTCTTCGCGTTTCAAAATCGCCAACATCAATGACAGGACTTAAACGATATTCTTTGATATCCTTATTAGCTTCTCTTTGCTTTTTTTGCGCTTCTTTAACTTTTTTTTGTTTTTCATAACGGAATTTATTATAATCCATGATTTTGGCTACCGCCGGATTACCATTTCCATTCATTAAAACTAAATCCAAGCCCGCATAACTAGCTAAAGTCAAAGCATCATTAATTTTTTTTAAGCCCATTTTTTCGCCATTAGGCCCTATTACCATTACTTCAGGAACTTTAATTTCTTCATTAATTGGTAATTCATTACTATTATTTGCTATAGTTAGCACCTCCATAAACATTAAAAAATGGATACACTGTATGTATCCATTTATCCTATATCTTAATTATTAGGCTTTTTTACCTATTACTAGCCGTAATCAGGTGGATACATATCGCTTTCCTTTTTTCAATAACAAACATATCTTACACCATTAATTTATGTTTGTCAATCTATTTTTATACTCTAATTAAAATATTTTATCTAGCTTCTTCTTGCGCTCTCGTTTCCCGAATAACCGTGATTTTAATCGTACCTGGATATTGCATTTCATTTTCAATTTGTTCTTTAATATCCCGAGCCATTTTATAACTATTTTTGTCGTCTATTTCATCAGGTTTAACAATAACCCTTAGTTCGCGACCTGCTTGCATCGCAAAGGTTTTTTCGACGCCTTCATAAGAGTTCCCAATTTCTTCAAGTTGTTCTAACCGTTTAATGTAGTTTTCTAAAGAATCATTACGTGCTCCAGGTCTTGCTGCCGATAAAGTATCGGCGATTTCGACTAAAACCGCAATCGTATATTTGGCATCCGTATTCCCATGATGGGAAGCAATCGCATTAATAACGACATCACTTTCATGATGTTTTTTCGCAAATTCTACGCCAATTTCCACATGACTACCTTCTACTTCAAAATCAATGGCTTTACCTATATCGTGAAGTAATCCGGCTCTTTTGGCCAAGGTTATGTTTTCGCCAAGTTCGGCCGCCATCAAACCACAAAGGTTAGCAACTTGAATGGAATGTTGTAAGGCATTTTGGCCATAACTCGTACGATAATTTAATTTTCCAATAAGTTCAATTAGTTCGATATCCATTTTGGCGATACCTAAATCATTGATAGTTTTGTTACCTAATTCAATAATTTTGGTATTGATATCTTTAACCGTTTTATCATATACTTCTTCAATCCGGGCCGGATGAATCCGTCCATCTTTAATTAAAGTTTCTAGCGTTATTTTCGCAATTTCTCTTCTTAAAGGATCAAATGAAGAAATAACAATAGCTTCGGGTGTATCATCAATAATTAAATCGACACCCGTCACTGATTCAATAGTCCGAATATTTCTTCCTTCCCGACCAATAAGCCGACCTTTCATTTCATCATTTGGCAAAGTAATTGTCGAAACAGTTTGTAAGCCCACCACATCATCAGCATATCTTTCCATACTATTTACAATTAATTGTTTAGCAATTTCGTGAGCTTCCACTTTCGCTTTAGCTTCGGCTTCTCTAATATAATCAACGATTTCGAGTTGCATATCTGCTTCAACTCTTTGCATAATCATATCATGAGCTTTTTCTTTACTAAACCCTGATATCTTTTCTAATTTTTCAATTTCTTCTTTCAATAAGTTGTCCATTTTAGTTTCTTTATCTTGTAAGCTCTCTTGCTTGGCTAATAAATTATTTTCTTTTTCTTGTAAAGACAAATCTCTTTTTTGAAGCATTTCTTCTCGTTTATCTAAATTGTTTTCCCTACTTAAAAGACGTTCTTCACTTTCTTTTATTTCTTGTTTCTTTTCTTTTATTTCCGCATCAGTTTGTTGTTTTAATTCAAAAGATTCTTTTTTTAATTCTAAAAGAGTATCTCTTTTATGTTTTTCTGCCTCATTTTTGGCATCTTCTAAAAATTTACTAGCTTTATTTTCGGCTTGAGATTTCTTTAAATATTGGACTAACCAAACACCTAAAGCCCCAACAAGTAAGCCTACAAGAAGAGCTATAATGGCCATTAATGTTTTATCCATTTTCTCTCCTCTTTCTATAGATTTTTAATTAATGATAATTTTTTAATATCTACAATATAATTATAATGGTAAATAAAAAAATTAGCAAGTCAAAAAGTTTTTAAAAGGAGGAACTACATGAAAATACTTGTTTTAGCCGGTGGCCTTAGTCCCGAACGCAATATTTCTTTAGCCAGTGGCGTAAATATTGCCAATGCTTTAATTGAAAAAGGTCATGAAGTTATGTTATTTGATTTATTCTTAGGGAAAAAGAATAAAGATTTTTATCCCAAGTATCATCACAAACACCAAAAATTTCGATATACCTACCACATAACTGAGAAAATTCCCAATTTAAAAGAATTAAAAGCCCAAAATAAATATTTTATTAGTCCCGATTTACTGGCCTACGCCTTAAAAGCCGATGTTGTTTTTCTCGCTTTACATGGAGCCGATGGCGAAAATGGTAAAATTCAAGCCTTATTTGATCTATATAATATTAAATATACAGGTTCTTCTTACATCGGTAGTATTCTTGCCATGAATAAAGATATTGCCAAACGGTTAATGAAAATTAACAATATCTTAACGCCCAACTGGTTATTTATTGATTTAAGCAAAGAAAATAATCTAGATAATATTTTATATCCGTGTGTGATTAAACCCACGAGTTGTGGATCGAGCATCGGAATTACCATCTGTCAAAATAAAGAAGATTTAGAAAAAGCGCAAGAACAAGCGAAAAAATACGAAAATAAAGTTATCATTGAACCCTTTATTGAAGGAAGAGAATTTACTGTAGCCATTTTAAATAATCAAGCCCTACCCGTCATCGAAATAAAAGTTCAAAATGGTTTTTATGATTACGTCAATAAATATCAAGTTGGAAAAACTATCGAAGAATGCCCAGCTCAAATAAGTACCGAATTAACTCAAAAAATACAAGATATCGCCTTGCAAGTTCATCAAACCCTACATTTAGGCAAATATTCTCGCGTCGACTTTTTAGTCGATAAAGATGAAAATATTTATTGTCTAGAGGCCAATACTTTGCCGGGCATGACGGCAACTAGTTTATTTCTTCAAGCGGCTAAAGCGGCCGGCTTAACTTTCGAAGATTTATGCGAGCAACTCTTACCTTAATTAACCAGTAAAAAACTCGATTGCTCGAGTTTTTATTCATCTTCACTAGCGATATTTTCACTAAAGCCATAATGGTCACGAATTTTCTTTTCAATTTCGGCACAAATATCTTTATTTTCTTTTAAGAATAATTTCGTATTTTCTTTGCCTTGACCAATTTTATCGCCATTGTAAGAATACCAAGCCCCACTTTTATCAATAATATTAAGTTCGCTCGCAATATCGACGATTTCGCCTTCGTGCGATATGCCTTCACCATACATAATGTCTACGGATGCGGTTTTAAAAGGTGGTGCTACTTTATTTTTAACGACTTTAATATTGGTGCGATTTCCAATTATTTGATCTCCTTGTTTTATTTGTTCGCCACGTCTAATATCTAAGCGAATACTAGAATAAAATTTTAAAGCCCGGCCTCCTGGTGTTGTCTCAGGATTACCAAACATAATCCCGACTTTTTCTCTTAATTGATTAATAAATATGGCCGTTGTTTTCGTTTTATTCATTGTCCCGGATAATTTTCTTAAAGCTTGAGACATAAGGCGGGCTTGTAAACCCACATGAGCATCCCCCATTTCGCCATCAATTTCCGCTTGCGGTACTAAAGCGGCCACGGAATCAATTACCACTAAATTGACGGCTTCACTACGAACTAAAGCTTCACAAATTTCTAAAGCTTCTTCCCCCGTTCCAGGTTGGCTTAATAAAAGTTCATTAATATCAACGCCCAAATTTTTCGCATAAACGGGATCAAGGGCATTTTCCGCATCAATAAACGCGGCTCTTCCCCCAGCTTTTTGCACGGCCGCAATCGCTTGTAAAGCTACGGTTGTTTTCCCACTTGATTCAGGTCCAAATATTTCAATTATTCTTCCTTTCGGAAAACCACCAACCCCTAAAGCTATATCAATAGCCATCGATCCACTAGAAATCACTTCAATTTTTTGATTACTTTCTTCCCCCAATTTCATTATTGCTTCGGTTCCAAATTGCTTTTTGATATCGGCTAGAACTTGCTCTAATGCTTTATCCTTATCTTTATTTTCTTTTGTTGTTTTCATTGATATCCTCCTATTATTTTCTTAACATATCTTAATTTTACAACGCTTTAAAATATTTGTCAATAATTTTTGCAAATATTTGTTCGCTTTATTTTTAATTTAAAAAATGGTTACTCTGATACTCTTTCATTGTACTTTAACTCAAACTTTTTTGTCAAATAAAAAAAGTAATTATCAGCTCTAAGGAGTGAAAATTTTTCGCAATCACTAAATTTGATATAATAAAGAAAAGGTGGTTGATTAAATTGATG
>CANROR010000019.1 GCA_947632275.1 uncultured Bacilli bacterium
TTAAACAAACACTAGAATATTTTACTGACTTTTATGATAACTTTGATATTGAAAAAGCTAAAAGATTAATAAAGGATTTAGATTTGGAAATAGATACTAAGATTTCTAAAATGAGTAAAGGTATGCAAGAAAAGTTACAACTTATCCTTGTTATGTCAAGAAATGCTCAGCTTTATATATTAGATGAGCCTCTAGGAGGTGTTGACCCTGCCACTAGAGATTATATACTAGATACCATTTTAAATAATTTTAATGAAGATGCTAGTGTTATAATATCTACTCACCTTATTAGTGATATCGAAAGGATACTTGACGAGGTTATCTTTATTGATAAAGGAAAAATAATTCTTTCAAGTGATGCTGATAAATTAAGAGAAAAAGAAAATGGGTCTATTGATGAGATATTTAGGAGGATGTTCAAATGTTAGGTAAATGTTTAAAATATGATTTAAAATATGTTTATAAAGTTTTAATAATATTCTATTTAATTGATATTGGATTTGCTATTATTACAAGAATATTATTCGCTTTTGATAATTCTTTTATGTTTCATATCTTAGCTCTTATTGCCAGTGGAACAACCATTTCTTTTATGTTTAGCATTATAATAAATAATTTAATGCGGGTTTGGGCTAGATTTGTTAAAAATATCTATGGTGATGAATCTTATTTAACGCATACCTTGCCAATTAGTAAAAGTACTATTTATACATCAAAATTTTTAGCATCAATTATTACCATGTTTACCAGTATCTTAGTTATTCTATTGTGTGTATTTATTGCTTATTATTCCCAAACAAATTTAGAAGTTTTAAAAAATACCTTACAGTTTTTGGCTACATCTATGAATAGTACCACTATTAAAGTAGTTCTTGTTGCTTTCTTATGTTTATTTTTAGAATTTACGATGTTTTTACAAGCCGGTTTCACGGGTATCTTACTCGGACATAGGTCCAACAATTCAAAAATGGCTAAATCAGTTCTTTATGGTTTTTTAAATTATTTATTTGTTGTAGCCCTATCCGTTTTAATTATTTATATTATCGGTTTATTTAATCCGAATATTATGGCTTTGTTTAATTCGAATGCCAGTAAGGCCCTTACCATTGATATCGTCAAAACCGCATTAACTTTAGGAATTTGTCTTTATATTACTTTAATTGCTATCTATTATTACATTGATATAAAAATATTTCAAAAAGGTGTTAACGTTGATTAATAAATAAATTCTAATCTATGAGAGCAGACTAAAAATATTAAGTTTGCTTTTTTGTTATAAAAATAGCAAAAAAGCATTTACAAACAAATGTTCTTATTATATAATGCTATTATCAAGGAGGATTTTGGTATGAATCAAGAAAAAATGCATTTGGTAAACAAAATATTTAATAATGAAACTATTAGAACAATTTGGGATAAGGAAAACGAAAAATACTATATTAGTGTTGTCGATATTGTTGGTGTTTTAGTAGATAGTAAAGAACCAAGAAAATATTGGAATTGGTTGAAAAATAAGTTATTAAAAGAAGAAAATTTTGAAACGTCTAGTATTACTAGACAGTTGAAACTAAAAGCCCAAGATGGTAAATATCGTTTAACGGATGTAGTTGATATTGAAGGAATGTTTCGAATTATTGAATCCATTCCAAGTAAAAATGCTGAGCCTATAAAACAATGGTTAGCAAAACTTGGTAGTGAAAGAATTGATGAAGTGTTTGATCCATCTATCGCAGCTCAAAGGTCAATTGATTTATATAGAGCAAAAGGTTATGACGAAAAATGGATTACTAGAAGAATACAAAGCATTCAAGATCGAAAAGAACTTACCGATGTATGGAAAGAAAATGGCATTACGGAAAATAAAGAATTTGCAATATTAACTAATGAAATATATAAAACTTGGTCGGGAATGACTGCTAAAGAATATAAAGAGTATAAAGGACTTCGTAAAGAAGCCCTTCGAGATAATATGGATAATTTAGAAGTATCCTTAACAGATATAAGTGAAGAAGTAACCAAAAGATTAGCAATGAAAAGGAAACCTAAAGGTTTAAAAGAAAATATAAAAGTTGCTCATGCCGGTGGACAAGTTGCTAAAAACACCAGAGATGAAATTGAAAATTTACTTGGCGAATCTATTATTACTAATCAAAATAAATTGAACTATCAATATGTAGATGAACTGGAAAAATTAGAAAATAAAAATTAAATGCAACTAAAGTTGCTAGTTAAAAACTATTTTCATATATGTATGATTATAATGATAACTGAATAGAAGCAAAAACACTTTTTGTGACCAATTAACTTTTTTCTTTTCCAATCGTATGTTACTTTAAAGGTGTTGGAGGAAAGATGAAAAAAGAAAAACGGATGCAAAAATACGAGCAAATTTATAAATTAGATGATGGTAATTTTAATGTAAGTAAGAAAAATAATGATGAGGTAGCTAAAGTAGAATACTATGCTCATACCAATATTGATGAGGTATATGGCGAAGAAGGTAAATGGGGGTTGGTAGATAAACTAGGTAAACTTATTATCCGGCCTAAATACATTTATCCTTTTATTGAATGCAGAGATAATTATCAAGTTATGTTACCTTATGATTATAAGAAGATAAATGGGCAAAAAAAAGTTTTGACTTTAAAACATGGTTTAATTGATAAAAAAGGTAAGATAATTATTCCTATCAAATATTTATATATGGAAGCAATGGATAATACAGGTACCTATTTTCGCGTAGTTGATAGAAAAACTTATAAGTCCGGAGTAATTGATAAAAACAATAAAATTGTTATTCCGTTTAATTATGAATTTATTCAAGCGTCTCCGGATCCCGAGTTAATGATTAAACTTAAAAATAGAGATATCTATCCGGATAAAATTGTTCAAGTAAAAATTTGCAATAATGATTTATACGGAATCTATGATTTAAAATTAAAAAAAGAAATAATTAAGCCGAAATATAAATGCTTAGAAATTGTCGCTTATAATAAATTTAAAATTGGGGCCGATTATGAATCTTTAAATACGTTAATTAATGAAAAAGAAGAAATTATAAGTTATAATTTAAATAGGTGATTGAGATGGATAAGAATTATCACGCGAAAAATGGTAATGCTCTTTATATTATAAATATTTTAAAAAAGTATTCGGATGCGGAACATAAACTTTCCGTCTTAGAAATTATTAAATATATTGAAGATATCTATGGTGTTAAAAATGATCGCCGGACAATTGAAAGAAATATTGAACTTTTAAAAGAAAAACTAGATTATGATATTGATATTTCTAAGGTTGGTAATAAAAATTATTACTATTTAATAAATAATCCCGATATCGATTTTGAACCTGGGGAAATAAGAGCTATTATTGATACTTTTAGTTATGCGACATTTATTCCCAAGAAAATTTCTCAAGAAATAATTATGAAATGTCAAAATATGCAAAACATATATGAAAATAAAAAGCTCAAAGATTATCAAATCTATTCTAATCATATAAAAACGAATAATATGGAAATTATTAAAAACATTGAAGATATTAATAATGCAATTTATCAAAAAAAGCAAATAAGTTTTGCTTATTATAAATATGACTTGAATCCTACTTTAAAAAATGTTCAGGTGGGGAAATTTAAAGTATCACCGTATACCATTATTTATTCAATTCAAGAGTTATATTTAATTGCTTTAAAAGAAGAAGAAAAGAAATTAAAAAAATTTCGTCTTGATCGGATGAAAAATATTGAACTTTTAGAAGAAAAAGTAATTAGTAAGGTTAGAAAGGCGGATATTGATGCTATCGTAAAAGCTTCTATTTCAATGTATGGGGGAGTAGGTGAGGAAATTGAAGTTTTGTGTGATAATGCCTTACTTGATAATGTGATTGAAGTATTTGGCAAAGACATTAAAATAACGAAATATGATGCTAATCATTTTAAATTAATTATGAATAAAGATTTAGAGGGCTTTAAATATTATCTTTTACGAAATATCGAATTTATTAAAATAATAAAACCTCAGAAATTAAAAGAAGAAATAGCAAGCATTTTAAAAAATTATTTAGCCAAGTAAAATACCTTTTATGACCAGCTGTCTTTTCTTAAAATATTATATTTGGTAAGCTTTATTTGAGGTGAAATAAATGAAAATTGAAAAGTTTAGGGATTTAATTAAAGTAAAAGATAAGATGGTTGTTGATTTAAGAAATATGGAAATTAAAGAAAGGTTAAAAGTCATTTGCTTTTTAAGTGGTCTTACTTACCAAAGGGGCAGTTTTACCAAAATTGCTTGTGGCCAATTTATCGTTAAGTTAGGAGATAAGTATGGAAATAATTAGAGAAAAAGATTATCAAATAGATTGGACTTGCTTTTTAGATGATAAAAATAAAGTTTTATTAGATTTTACGAAATGTATGAATCACCCCAATATAATGTTATCTGATATTCAAACTTTATGTGATAATGCTACAGTTTTAAAGGAGAAAAATGATTCATATTATATTGGAAACTATAAATATTTAGATAAAGATACGACCGAAAAATATTTAAAGGAATTATTTTTAGAGTTTGAAACTGGAGTAATCAAAGGCAGAACTTATTGTTGCCTAAATCATTATGGTAAATATGCCAATATTGCTAAAACTTATCAAAAACTATTGGAAACTATAAAATTAAATAATTATCAAATTGTTGGGGTTCCGACTGAAAGATATTTATCAGGACGTTGGGATAAAGAAAATGAAAATGAGTATATTACCCAAATAATGATACCCATCAAAATAAATTAAGAAAATGAAAGGAAGATGTAAATGTACTGTTACGCTATTCAAAACGCAAGAATGGATTTAGAAGATAAGGACTATCAGGAAAAACTAAAAAAATGGTTAAATTTTTATTGGGAATGTATTGATACGAATCCTTATGTTGATCCAGATATGTTAGTAAAAGGTAAAAAGATAAGAATAAATCCTTACTTTTATGAAGATTTAAGGACCTTTTTAAATAACCAAAAGGGGCGAAAGTACAAATACACTGCCGAAGATGAATATATTAATGATGAAACGGGTATAAATTTAGTATCCGACCAATTTGGCTTTTCAGCACCTAAAATTTTTGTCACTCATCCTTATGATGTATATTTACAAAAATGCAAACAAGAGGGAAGAAATAAAGAATTAGCTATCGAAAATGTTGTTAGATGGGTAATGACCTCAAGAACGATCGGCGGCTCATTTCTTTGGCCTAAAGAAATTTGGCAATCATATAATATGCGTCGTGGGGGAAGCGCTACTTATAAAGGTGGAAGTTATATTCAAGATCGCGTTGATTTAACTTTACTTGAAATTAAACATTATTTAGACAATAAAGGAAATGTTGAGGGCGATATTTTAAAAGTTGAGGATAACTCTAATAGTCAAAAATGGTTGTTGGAGTTTGCATCTTTTCAAAATTATGTTGATTATTTTTGCTTACAGCCTTTTGTAGATGAAAATAATAATTATATGCCTTATGATATCGTTTGTAGTGATATGGAAAACCCTAATGATGGTTTTATTTGCCTGGCCGATGATAAATTACAACAAGCTAAGAAGGCCAAAAATTATTTTGAAAACAATTCAATTTTTAATTTAGATTCTCTAACTTTAGAAAAAATGCTTAATAATGTTAGTCTAATGATTATGAAACGCACCCAAATTATGGAAGATGTCATAAATAGCCAAAAATAACTATACTTTTTGTGACCAATGCTATTGCTTAACCTTTAGCTTCAGCATAAAATGCTAAATGAAAAGGAGGCTATAGTTTTGAAAAAGTATCGGATCATCATGAATAATGTTGATAAAGTTACGGATTATGTTGATCTTTGTAAGGATGTTAGAACTATTTATATGAATAGTCCATTAGCGCAAAAAAAGTTAAAAAATTTGGCAAAAAGAGTACCGAAAGAATATGATATTGAAAGCATCAAAAAGTTTGAAAAAGAGACGGGTTTAATTTTAAAGTATTATATTTTTACTAACAAATATGATTTTTTAGAATATACTCACTTAGGTGTTTTCCCAGATAACGAAAGGTTAATAAAAGAATATGGGATTGGCAAATATCCCTATGAAGAATTAATGAAAACACATCTTGACCAATTTGATATTTTAGTTATAGATAAAATATCAAATATTAAAAATAAATAGCTATGTACCAAAGGGTAGATAGCTTTTATCTTTTATAGGTTCTAATGATAGGTTTTAATGAATAAAAATAAATTAGAAATAATTTCTAATCTTTTTGAAGAAAAAGAAAAAAGAAGGAAGTTAAACCGACACAAATTGTGACAGTTTCAAATTAAAGCCAGGTAAAATGCATAGCGCCGATACTTAATACTAAAGGAATATTACCCGTCCCGTCCCAAAGCTTTTATTTTATGAAATAAAAATAATTAACTTATAAGCCTTTATTATTTTTATATAAAGTTATTCTAAAATTAATGTTATAATTAAAATGAAACAAATAGGTAAAAGGAGAAATATTGATTATTTTAATCATAAGTATTGGAAAATGAAAAATATTATTGAAATAAGAAACATCATTGGCGCAACACTTGTTACCATAATCTTAACTTGGGCACTTTGGAGTAATAATCTTTTAGGTAAAATCATAATCGTGCCGTTTTTAGTTTGTGCTTTAGCTTTTTTAGACGAAAATATTGCTTTGCTTTTAAACAAAGAAAAAATGTCTCAAATATTCAGTACTATTTTTCGAGTAAGTTTTTTCATTTATTTTTTAGGAATTTTAACATATACCATTTATTATGCTTTTAGATATAAAAGTTACTCTCTTTTAATAATTGTAGCTTTATTTGGTATTTTTGGTTTCCGTTTTTTTCAAAAAAAGGTATAATTAAAAAATAAGAGGGTGGTAAATTGAAAAAAAGATTAATTTGGTCTATCCTTACATTTATTTATATAATTTTGATATTTATCGAGATTTCTTATTTTAAGAATCCCTTTCCTTTTGCCTTAAGTGAAACTTTGCAAAATATGATATTTTCTTTAATATCGTTTTATATAATAATTTTTAGTATTGTTGGTAGTTTTTATTTCTTTTTTACTTTGGCTAATAAATTTTCAAATTTCCTTTTTAAGGTCCATAAGTTGTCAAAAGTAGATATTTTAAAAAGCCGCGATTATTATCGGGACATTTTAAAAAAATATAGTGTGACAGAATTAAGTTATATTGATAATTATGAGCTAAATATTCCTAAAGATGTTGTAGCTATTTTATTACAATTACAAAATTTAGGAAAAATTATTTTAGATGAAGATAAAAATAGAATCATAATTGGTGATAAAAAAGTATCTTTGAAAAAAGAGGAACAATATGTTTTAAATTGTATCTATGAAGGAAAAATAGATGCTATAGATATTGGGGCATTGACCATTGAAAGTCAAAAAAGTGCCTTGGAAGATAAACTATTAATAAAAGTAAATTCACCCAAAAAGAAAAAAAGTAAAGTAGGAAAAGTTATATTATCATTTTTAATTATGATTATTGTTCTATTAATTAGTATCCATCTTTTTAATACTCCTGATGATTTTTATATAATTTTTATGATTATAATTTTATTTTTTGCAATATTAATATCGGTGTTATTATTTTGGGGAGTAAGTTATTTTCTTTATGATACGAAAAAAATAAATAATCCTTATAAAAGGAGTAATTTAGGAGAAGAAATTAACCAAAAATTGGAAGGCTTAAAATTATTTTTTCAAGATTTTTCTTTATTAGATGAAAAAGAAGCCAAAGAGTTGATATTATGGAAAGATTATTTGATATATTCGGTTATGTTTAATCAAAATAAAAAGATAATTGAAGAATACTATAATAAGTATTTTGAAAAAGACTTTAATTAAAGGAGTAATAATGACCAAGAAAGTAAAAATAATTTTATTGGGAGTGTTAGGAATAACATTTTTAGCATTAGCCATAGTTTTAGGGATAAATTGGTTTGTTTTAATTTCTACTAAAAAGCAAATAATTAGTAATAATGATTATGCGAAATTAGAAAATGTTGATTGTATTGTCGTTTTAGGAGCTAAAATCTGGGGCGATGAACCAAGTCCAATGTTAAATGATCGGTTAGAAGAAGCTATAAAATTATATCAAGAAGGGGTAGCCCCTAAGATATTAATGTCCGGTGACCATGGCCAAAAAGATTATGATGAAGTTAATGTGATGAAAACATTTGCTATTAATAAAGGAGTAGCCAGTGAAAATATCTTTATGGATCATGCCGGTTTTTCTACTTATGATAGCATCTATCGGGCCAAAGAAATATTTCAAGCCAAAAAGATAATTATTGTAACCCAAAAATATCATTTATACCGAGCTTTATATATTGCAAATAGTTTAGGTCTTGATGCTTATGGAGTTAATGCTAATCCTAGAGCTTATGCCGGCCAAACTTATAGGGAACTTCGCGAAATTTTAGCCCGCGATAAGGATTTTGTTAAATGTCTTTTTAAACCCAAATCAACTTATTTAGGAGAGACTATTCCCGTCTCGGGAGATGGTAATATTACGAACGATAAGTAAAACTCAAGTCCTATTTCGTGTCCTTTTTGCTTTTCTCTTTATAAAATTAGGATGAAAGGAGAAAAAATATGAATCAAGAACAAATTGGTAAGTTTATTGCCGAATGTCGAAAAAATAAAAAATTAACCCAAAGTGATTTAGCCAATCTTTTAGGGGTGACGGATAGATCAGTTAGTAATTGGGAAACCGGGAAAAACATGCCTGATTTATCTTTATTTAAACCATTATGCGAAATTTTAGAAATATCAATTAATGAATTATTAAGTGGTGAAAAATTAAAAAGAGCAGAATATCAAGATAAATTGGAAGAAAATATTGTTAATACCATTGATTATTCGACGAAAAGAATAACGAAATATAATCAAGTAATTTCTTTGATTTTAATTATCTTTGGCTTTTTCATTTCTTTATCAGCTCTCATGATTTTTCCAAGTGAAAGTAGTTGGGGTTCCATTTATTCAGTGTTTGGCATAATTATTTTTATGGTGGGAATTGCCCGAATTTTAAATGCCATTAAATGGCAAGTTCGGTTAATTTTATTAGGATTAATTTTTGGGCTAGCGATTGGCATTCTACTTTTTACCGATTATCTTAATGTTAAATTTCATCACGAAGCGCCCATGTTTCGGATGATAACGACAACCACAGGTAGCGTAATTTATTATGATACACCCTTTTATGATGTTTATCGTTGTAACTTTGATGAACCAAACGAATATTGGGTTATCGAAAAAAATAGTAAACCGACAACTAATGATTTAATCAATTATTGTAAGTAGAAAGGATTGAAGGAAAATCCTTTTTTAGTGACGAAAAAATAAACTTTTAGTGATATAATGGATAAAAGGAGTAGAGTTATGTTAAATGCAATAAAAAGAGCCCTTATTGTGGTAATGGGGGTGCTTCTTCAATTTGGTTTTGCCATCTTGATTAGATTATTTTTTTATAAATACTTAGGAATTATTACGTTTTTATATAGCGCTATAAGTATTTTGATTGTTTTAGGAATTTTAAAAAATAGTACTAGGCTTTCCACGGATTTGCCTTGGGTAATCTTAATTTTAATTTTTCCCATTTTTGGGACCATCTTACTTATTACTTTAGGCCGTAGTTATTCCAAAAATAAATTATTAAAAGGGATTTTTACTTATGAGAAAAAATATAGTAGTTATTTAAAACAAGATGAAAAAATAAAAACCGAGATTGAAAATAAAGATTTAGATAATTTAAAATATTTAATGAATAGAACTAATTATTTTGTTAGTACTAATAATAACGTTACTTATTATAAATTTGGTGAACTTTTTTATCCCGAATTATTAAAAGAATTACAAAAGGCCGAAAAATTTATTTTCATGGAATACTTTATTATTAATGAAGGTCAAATGTGGAATGGTATTTTAGATATTTTAAAAGAAAAAGCGGCATTAGGTGTAGAAGTTAGAATTCTTTATGATGATATGGGAAGTTTAGCCATGCTTTCGACTAGTTATCCTAAAAAATTAGCCAAATATGGGATTAAATGTATCCCATTTAATAAATTAAGTCCTTTTCGCGGCATATTTATGAATAATCGGGATCATCGGAAAATGACGATTATTGATGGTAAAGTAGCTTTTTCAGGTGGCGTTAATTTAAGTGATGAATATATCAATGTGAATAGTCGACTTGGAATATGGAAAGATAATGGCATCAAAATTGAAGGCGATGCCATTTGGAATTTAACCGTTATGTTTTTAACCATGTGGAATGCCAATAATAATGAAGATAAAGATATTAAAAAATTTAAATATGATTTTAAAGAATCTTCCCAAAACAATGGTTATGTTATTCCTTACGGTGTAGCTCCTTTGCATCCGGATTTAATTGGCGAAGATGTTTATATAAATATGATTAATAGCGCGAAAAAATATTTATATATTATGACGCCTTATTTAATTATTGATACCGATATGGTTAATGCTTTAAGCCGGGCGGCGAAAAGAGGGGTCGATGTGCGTATTATTGTGCCTGGGATTCCCGACAAAAAAATTGTTTATACCCAAACATCATCCTTTTTTAAAATTTTAAATGACAATGGGGTAAATATTTATAAATTTAGTAAAGGTTTTGTTCATTCCAAAGTTTTTTTAGCCGATGATTCTCGTGCTGTAGTTGGAACCATTAATATGGACTATCGCAGTTTGTATTTGCATTTTGAAAATGGTATATATGTGGAAAATGTAACCAATATTAAAGATATAAAAGCTGATTTTGCAGAAACTTTTAGCGAATGTCATAAATTGACGGCCAAAGAAGTAAACCCAAGTTTTATAAAATCAATTTGGCAATCAATTTTAAGACTATTTGCTCCTTTGTTTTAAGGTGGTTGATATGGAATTAGTTAAAGTTGGTGCCCAAACTTATTATTTAAAAAATCCGACAAATATTGGAATCTACAAAATAGATGAAAATAATGTTTATTTGATTGATTCGGGAAATGATAAAGATGCGGGCCGGAAAATTTTAAAAATAATAGCCGAAAATGGTTGGCAAGTTAAAGGAATTATTAACACGCATTCCCATGCTGATCACATCGGTGGCAATAAAATTATTCAAGAGCGCACGAATTGTGTCATTTTAACTTCGCCTATTGAAAAATGCTTCACGGAATTTCCTGTTCTTGAACCGTCTTTTCTTTATGGTAGCTCACCTTTTAAAGAGTTACAAAATAAATTTTTACTAGCAGAACCATCCCAAGTCCTACCCATTGCGAAAAATTTACCCGTAGGTTTAGAGTATTTTTCTTTAAAAGGCCATTCCGGCGAAATGATTGGGATTAAAACGAGCGATGATGTTTATTTTTTAGGTGATGCTTTAATAAATGCCGAAACAATTCAAAAATACCATTTATTTTATCTTTATGATGTTAAAGAATATTTAAATACCTTAGACTATCTAGAAAACTTAAAAGGCAAATTATATATTCCATCGCATGGTGAGGCAACTACCGATATTAGTTCCTTAATTACTTTAAATCGGACGCATATTCACACGATTGCTAAAAAAATATTTGATTTTTGCCACGTAAAAGTTACTTTTGAAGAAATTTTAAGTTATCTTTTCCAAGAATATAATTTAACAATGAATGCTAACCAATATGTTTTGATTGGTAGTACTGTTAAAGCTTATTTGTCTTATTTAAAAACCGAAAATAAATTAGATTACGAATTTAACGAGAATAAAATGTGGTGGAAACAAGTAAATAATACCTCATATTAAAAAAAGTAAGTGTCAAATTTAATAATTATTATAGTTGTTTTAATAAAACGTGATATAATGGTTTAAGAAATAAATATTTTTAGTATTAAAGGAGTTTTTATTAATGTTTATTGTTATCGTTTATTATATAATTTTTGCAATAACTCTTGTTTATGGTATTTATTTTCTAGCAACAGGTATTGTTGGCTTACTTAAAAAACCTAGAAAAATAAATAAAGATGTCCATAACGATAATTTTTTTGCAATCTTAATCCCGGCGCGTAATGAAGAAAAAGTAATTGGAAATTTAGTAGATAGTTTAAAAAATGAAAATTATCCCCAAGGTAAATATAAAATATATGTTATTGTTAATAATTGTACGGATCATACTAAAGAAATTGCTTTAGAACATGGAGCCGAAGTTTTAGAATGTAATAAAAAAACCAAAACCAAAGGCGATGTTTTAAAATTTGCTTTTCAAGAATTAAAAGATGAAAAAAGAATTGATGCTTATCTAATTTTTGATGCTGATAATGTTATTCATCCGGATTTTTTAAAAAATATGAACATTTATTTAGAAAATGGTTATCGTGTTGCCGAAGGCTATCGGGATGCCAAAAATCCAAGTGATAATTGGTTAAGTGGTAGTTATTCTTTATTTTATTTATTTCAAAATATCTTTTTTAATAAAGCCCGGATGGGCTTAAATGGTTCGGCTTCGATTAATGGCACGGGTTTTATGATTAAAAAATCTTTAATTGATGAAGAAGGTTTTAATACGTATACTTTAACCGAAGATGTCGAATTCACAGGCCAATGTGCTTTAAAAAATGAACCAATTGCCTTTGTTGAAGATGCCATTACTTACGATGAATATCCATGTCGCTTTAATATGAGTTGGAAGCAAAGGAAAAGATGGTCGGCAGGCATAATGCAATGTCGCAAGTTATATTCGTGGAAGTTACTGAAAAATTATTTTAAAACGGGTAATATTGCTTCCCTAGATATGTCTTTAATCTATTGGGGCCCAATTATGCAGTTACTTGGCTTTTTAGGATTAATAACTTTGTTAATATTTAGAATGTGTGGTATTCATCTAAACGATGTTTTCTCTTACTTCTTCGCTTGGGGATGGTTATATTTTATAATTACTTATGTGGTGAGTATCATTGTTGAAGTTATTATGCTTCGCTATAAAAAGAAAAATCCTCAAGATGTTATAAGTGGTCTATTATTATTTTTACTTTTTATCTTTACGTGGATTCCGATTAATGCGATATGTTTAATTAAAAAACATACGAAATGGGAAGAAATAAGTCACGATCGGAATGTTAAAATTGATGAGATTGTTAGGTAAGTGAAAACTTACTTTTTCTTTTTCTTTTATTTATGGTAAAATGAAAATGGATTAAATTGAAGTAAGGTGGAAAAGATGTATGATGTTGTAATCGTAGGCGCGGGTCCCGCGGGCTTATTTACAGCCTATGAATTAAGTCAAAAAAATAAAAAATTAAAGATTTTATTATTAGATAAAGGAAGATATGCCGATTCGCGGGTTTGCCCCATGAATAAAACGAAAGATGGTAAATGTGTTAATTGTAATCCATGTGCCATTCTTTCTGGCTTCGGGGGTGCCGGAACCTTCTCTGATGGTAAATTAAATTTTATTCCGAAATTAGGAAAATCCGATCTTTTTAAATATATGGATCAAAGTGAAGCTTATCAATTAATTGATGATACTGAAGAAATTTTTAATAAATTTGGCATGGATGCCAAAACTTATCCGACGAATATGGATGAAGCTTTAAAATTAAAAGAAAAAATTACGCAAGTGGGCGCTTCGCTTTTAATAATTAAGCAAAAACATTTAGGTAGTGATAAGTTACCAATTTATATTGCTAATTTCACTAAATTTTTAAAAGACCAAAAGGTGGAAATAAAGGAAAACGCTAGTGTCATTGATATCATTGATAGTAAAGGAGAATATCAAGTTGTTGTAAAAAGTGGAACAAAAGAAGAAACAATTAAAACTAAATATGTCGTTGTTGCTCCGGGAAGAACTGGGGCCAAATGGATTCAAGAATTGGCCGACAAATATCAAATTCCATATACTTCCCAAAGTATTGAAATTGGGGTTCGAGTTGAGGTCAGAAAAGAAATTTTAGAACCAATTACTAATGTTATTTATGACCCGACCATTTTTATTAAAACCGATACTTATAATGATGAAATTCGCACCTTTTGTACCAATCCCGGCGGCTTTGTAGCTAAAGAAAATTACAATGGTTATATTTGTGTTAATGGTCACGCTTTAAAAGATATTAAATCGAATAATTCAAACTTTGCTTTTATTTCCAAAGTTAATTTGACGGAACCTGTTACGAATACGCGGGAATATGGCGAATGCATTGCCAAAATTGCTAATACTTTAGGCGCGGGAAAGCCAATTATTCAAACCCTTCACGATTTAAAAATGGGACGACGGAGTAATATGCATCGGATTAAAAAAGGATTTATTGAACCAACTTTAAAAGATGTGGTCGCTGGCGATTTAGCCTTAGTTTTACCCCATCGGATTACCAAAAATATCATTGAAGGTTTAGATATTTTAAATAAAATAATCCCTGGTGTTAGTAATGGCGAAACTCTTCTTTATGGCCCTGAAATAAAATTTTTCAGTAATGAAATTGAAACAGACAATCATATGAAGCTAGAAAATCATAATATTTATTTTATTGGTGATGGGGCTGGTAAAGCCGGCAATATTGTGACAGCCGCAGCCACGGGATTAATTGCTGCGCGCGATATCTTAGAACAAGAAAAAATAAAAATTAAAAAACCATAATGCTATGGCCATTATGGCTTTTCTTTGCGTAATTTTTCGATTTCGGCAATTGATAAATCAGTGGCTTTACTTATATCTTCTAAAGTGAAATTGTTTTTAAGCATATTTTGAATTGTTTTAAGTAAACCTTTTCTTTCACCTTTTCTTTCGCCATTTCGCTCGCCCTTTTTTAAAGCAATATATTCTGCCCATTCACCAAAAAGAATCCTTGTTTTTTCATCGTTAATATATTCTTTAATGGATTCATTTAATTCCGTCAATTTTTGATCTCCTTTCGCAATTTTCTTTCTTTCATTATAATCTTTTGCCCCAATGAATTTCAACCAAGTAACTTGTTTGTTAGTCTCATTATATGAAAGCTTTTTAGCCAAGTCAAGCCGGTAAAAATCAATTTTAAAAACATTGTTTAAAACTATGGTCTCATCATAAACAACATTAGCATTGGATTGTAATTTTGGGTTAATAATCGTATCATTTTCTAAATTATCAATTAAGTTAATGCCTAAAACTTGATGAGATGATTTATAATTTTCACCCCGTTCAAGGGAGGTTGCATAAATACGCATAACGTACATTAAAGATTTATCAAATGATGCCACATCAAAGTTAGAATAGCATTCAATATTAATTTTAAGATCATTAAATTCAATTAAGATATCGCCGCGTAAAGCTTTATCTTGAAGTTTAGTTTTTAAAAAAGTATGTTCATAATAAACTTTTAAATTTTGTTTGTTTAGGTAATCTTCCGTAAAGTTCGTAAAACACGCTAAAAAATAAATTAGTTTATCCCGATTTTTAGGATGTGTTAGTATTTCTTTAAAAAGTAAATCATTTTCTAAAGAAGTAGGCATTTCCTTAGTTGTAAGCATTTTTCCTCCTTTCACTAATATATATTTCCTAATTTTACGCTATTTCCTTTTATTTTAAGTTGCAAATTTTGAAGAAAATGATAAAATATTAATGTAAAAGTTTTGATTAGGACTTGATTATATTTATAATTTATTAAAGAGAGATTATGGTTGGTGGAAATAATCATAAATAAAATATAATTACTACCTATGAACTGGACTCGAAAGAGAATCCCGGGTAAAACCGTTATCAAAAATTAAGTTAAAAGAAGGATGGTACCGCATTATTTGCTCCTGCAAGTAATGTGGTATTTTTTTTAAAAGGAGGGCTTTATTTGGAATTAACGAAAGCAGAAAACGAAACTTTAAATAAGTATTTTACAGATGATGAAATAAAGGCATTAATTGCTAATCATGATTTATACACCAAATGTGAAACTTTAGTCGAAAGATTATTTAAAGAAAAACGTGATAAAGCTAATGAACCTTATATCGGCCATTTAAAAAGAGTGAGTGATAGCCTTTATTCTTTAGAAGAAAAATGTGCTGGCTTATTACATGATACTTTGGAAGATATCCCCGGAATGACACCGAATATCTTAAGTTATTTAGGAATACCTAATGATGTAATTGAAATAGTAACTATTGTTACCAAAGATGAAAATCTTTCTTATGAAGCGGAAATAACCAAAATAATTTTAAGTCAAAATCGTGGAGCTATAAGATTAAAATATACTGATATGAAAGACAATTCTAATCCAGAAAGATTAGCCAAATTAGATTTGGAAACCCGCATAAGATTAACAAATAAATATCAAAATCAAATAAAAAAATTAGAAAGAGAATTAGAAAAAGGAGAGAAAAATAATGATTAATATTAAAGAAAATGAAAAATTAAGTGTTTTAAATCACTCATGTGCGCATTTATTGGCCCAAGCCGTAAAGCATTTATATCCGGATGCCAAGTTTTGGGTAGGACCCGTAATCGAAGAAGGCTTTTATTATGATATTGACCTTAATGGTAAAACTTTAACGATGGAAGATTTAGAACCTATCGAAAAAGAAATGAAAAAATTAGCTAAAGATGGGAAAAGAATTATCAGAGAAGAATTAAGTCGCGAAGAAGCTTTAAAAAAATTTCACGATGATCCTTATAAAATTGATTTAATTAATAATATGAGCGAAAATACCGTCATTAGTTGCTATACCCAAGGAGACTTCACCGATCTTTGTCGGGGGCCGCATGTTGAAACGGTTAAAGAGTTAAAGAACTTTAAACTTTTAAAAGTAAGTGGCGCTTATTGGAAAAATGATGCCAAAAATCATATGTTACAAAGAATCTATGGGATTTGTTTTGATACGCCTGAAGCTTTAGTAGAACACCTTAAAGCTTTAGAAGAAGCTAAAGAAAGAGACCATCGTAAGATTGGATCCAATTTAAAAATTTATATGACCAATGATTTAGTAGGTAAAGGTCTACCTATGTATTTACCTAATGGTTATATTATTTGGGAA
>CANROR010000020.1 GCA_947632275.1 uncultured Bacilli bacterium
TTGTCGATTTTAGTCTATCTTAATTATACATCTACTTTGGTGTATATGCAATTTATTCCAAAATCCTACTTTCACCCATAATTATATATATATATATATATATTCAAGGGTTAAAATTAAAAAAAGTTATTTTTTTATAAATAACCTTTTAATATTTCCACATTCTTTTCTTGCATTGTAACATAATCACTAACAATTGATTCTACTTCTTTATTTATTTTCTTTTTGTTTAAAATTTTTCTTCCTTCAATGATACCCATATTAACACCTTGGAGTAATATTTCGGCAATTTTGGAATTACTAGTATCATCCATCGTTTTCATTTCAATACCCGACCAAGTCATTACTTTGTTCATAACGCCGGTGCTATGCGGTTTACCATCATTATAATCAGGATAAATCTCATCAACTTTTTGGGCAATATCTTTGTACTCATGTAATTCTTTTTGTAAAACTTCTTTTAAGTTCTTATCTTTTACTTTCTCTAAAATCATATTTACTGCATCAATCCCCATCGTTGCACCTTTATGGATTTCATCTAAAGCATTAATATTTTCTTGCATTAATTATCACCATTACTAATATGCTTAAATTAACTTTTTTTATACATTAATTGACGTTCAATAAAATACGCATATTTACTCGTAAATTTTCTTTACTACCTTTAGGAATTTTAAAATAACTACTATCATGATCCGGAACATTAACTGATACATAAGTTCCTTCATCATTTTTAATTACAATAGAATCAATTGTATAACTTAAATTACCTAAATTTAATTCAATCTTATATAAAGTATCAGAAATAATTTCTTTACTAAATGAATAGATATAATTACCATCACTAGCAACTTGTACATTTCTACTTTTTTCTTCACTAGTATCAATATTTTTTATTGTTACTTGGGTATCAGCCATTCTAATATATTCATCTAAGGCTTTATCTCTAATATAAACATCAATTGAATATAATTCTTTCATATCAAAATTAAATGAAACATTTATATCACTATTTTGAGAAAAATCGCCGGGAATTTTTAAATTATTTTGACTACTTATGACTACTTCTTCTCCACGATCATTAGTTGCTTTTATGTCTTTTAAAATATTACTATTTAAAGTAACAATATAATTAGTATTTTCCAAAACATTATTTAATAAACATGTTCCTAAAGCCGAAACTTCACAAGTAATTTTTCCCATCGCGCTATCTAAGGTTAAAGTACCTGAATCTAAGAGTTTACCATCGCCATAAACTTTAGCATTTAAATTATAAGTTTTATTTTCATTTTTTGATTTTAAATATATTTTTACCCCAATATATTTAGCACTTTCAAAATCAGCCGCTACATTTAGATATTTACCATTACTTATTAGTAAATCTTTGCCCGCATTACCATTACTGGTAGCATGATCTAAATAATATTCATTACCTTTTTCATCCATAAATTTAACTTCATAATCAGTATCACTAAACATATTTGACAAAGCAACATAACCACCCGCGGACATACTTTTACTTTTTTCTTGTTTTGTAATTTTATCAATTAAATAAACAGTTCCATTTTTTAAATTAACTTCACCATCAGCATCCTCAACATAGAAATACATTTCAAAAGTATAATTTTCTTTATTTTTAACATTTAATGTTACTTTTTGCTTATTATCTGCTTCTTCAACCGCTTTTTTGGTTAAAATTATTTTATCTTCCATATAATAATCTAAATTTTTGGCAGGTAAAGCAACATTTTTATTACTAGCTAACTGATAATTATCTTCACCAAACAATATATACAAATTACCTTCGACAGGACTAGCATTTTCATCTAATACTTCAAAATAATTTAATTTATAATCATTGGTTAATTCCATTAAAGTTTCTAAATTATGATATGAAAAAGATAATTTTGCATAATTATTATAAGCTTTTTTTAATTCTAACCATTTAGCTTGCGCAGCAACTATAGGATCATCTTCAATCCAAAAACTTATTGACTGAGGAATTGCTTCGCCATTTGGTCTTTGAAATTCCGCGATAGATTCAATATAACCATTAGCTTTCATCACCATTTCCATTTCCCCCGAAATATTATTAACCATTGAATCTTTATGATAATTCATAACACTTACTTTATCATTCATGGTTAATATAGTATTAAGACTTTGATTAAATGAATTTAATAATTCTTCAGTATTTGCATATTCCAAATAATTAGTATCATACCAAAAAGTAACAACATTAATAAACTCTAAATTATTTTCATGAGCATAATTATAACCATTTTCAAGGGTATTTGCATAAACATTAAAATTATTAATTACATCTTGGTTAAATGTTTCATTGCTACTAGCTTCAATATCAAAAATAACCCCATTTATTAATTTATCATTATTTACTTTATTAAAATTAGCCGCTAAATCAATTTTTTCTCTTAATTTTTCAGGATTTTTGTAATAACTAGAATCACCACTTAATAAATAAAATTTTATATTTTCTGCTTTTAATTTTTGAGCTATTTTTAAAATTGTTCCATCTTCTAAAGTTCCATCAGGTACATGTTGATAAATACTATCAATATTAAGCTTCTTTAATGTACTTATTGTATCACTAATATTTTCATCAAATAAAGGAACTAAATTCCAACTATAAACCGAACTGACATTATCTTTATTATTTTTCGTAATTATTATTTTACAATTAAAATTTTTTCCCGCATTATCATTTTGATCAGCATCTAAATTAATTAATTTTAATTCAAAATTCCATTTATGGTTTGTAGATGCTGTTGGGGCATCGGCTTGAGCAATAATTTCAAAATTTTCGACAATAGTAATTAAGCCGCTTTCTTCCGTGATATCGTAACCCGAATGTTTTATATTTTCTACATCTGTAACATTACTTACATATTCAATATTACCAATCATTTTAGTATATTCCTTATTCTCTGGATCAGTAATTTTCAAAATTAATTCAGGTATTTCATCAGAAGTCGAATAATGAAATTCATTTTTTTCAATTTGAAGATAAATATTATAACTTTCTTTAGCATAATTAGTATAATTATTAGCAATTAAATTGGCTTCAATATAAGTAGAATCGCTTAAAGTTTTATCGGTTGAGCCAAAATTACCTTGATTAGCTTTAATATCTAAATCTTTTTCTACATAAAAAGTAAGGCTATCAGTCGTCCCCGTTTTAATATTAATTAATTCATTTGCACCATTAGCAGTTTGCGTAGCAAAATAAGCATAACTTATTCCAATTAAAATTATAAATAAAAATAAGGAAATGCCGGTAATAATTATTTTTTTCTTTTCCTTTTTCATAAATCACCTTACTTATTTAATATTTTTTCTTCAATTTTCATTAACCTATTATATTTAGCAATCCTTTCCCCCCGACTCATCGAACCAGTTTTAATAAAGGCTAAATTAAGGCCAACCGCGAAATCAGCAATAAATGTATCTTCCGTTTCCCCACTTCGATGAGAAATAATCGTTTTATAATTATTTTTCTTTGCCACCAAAATCGTTTTAATCATTTCACTGATAGTGCCAATTTGATTAGCCTTTAAAAGAATAGCATTCCCGGCTTGCATTTCAATACCCTTTTTTAAATATTTTTCATTAGTTACAAAATAATCATCGCCGACTAACATAATATTTTGCCCAATTAATTTAGTAAGATTAGCTAAAGCGGCAAAATCATCTTCATAAAAAGGATCTTCAATACTAATAATTGGGTACTTTTTGGTCATCGCCACATAATAATTAGTTAGTTCTTCCGTCGTTAAATTTTGACCATCTAAACTATAAGTCTTTGTTTCTTGATTATAAAATTCACTGGCCGCGGCATCAATACCAATAAAAATATCTTGGCCGGGAATATAACCCGCGGCTTTAATCGCTTTTATAATAAATTCAAAAGCTTCTTCGTTGTTTTTTAAATTGGGAGCAAAGCCTCCTTCATCACCAACACCCGTGCTATGTCCTGCTTCTTTAAGTAATTTCTTTAAATGATGAAAGACTTCGGCTGCTGCCCTAACTCTTTCTTTCATTGATTTTACGACGGGAATAATCATAAATTCTTGAATATCTAAATTATTTTCGGCATGTTTACCCCCATTAATAATATTAACCATTGGAATTGGCATCGAAATTTTGCCCGAAGTAATATATTCGTATAATTCTTTATGATCAAGTTGAGCTAAACATTTTAAAGAAGCAAGGGAAACGGCTAAAGTAGCATTAGCTCCTAAAACGCTTTTATTTTCGGTGTTATCAAGTTCTAGCAAAATTTTATCCACTTCATTTTGATTAATATTTTTCCCAACCAAAACTGGTTTAATAATCTTTTCGACATTACTTACGGCTTTTAAAACGCCTTTACCTAAGTAACGTGTATCATCATTGTCCCGAAGTTCTAAAGCTTCGCGCGAACCTGTAGATGCTCCACTAGGAACACTGGCAACGCCTTTAATCCCATTTTCAAGTTCCATTTCTACTTCAACCGTGGGATTACCTCTACTATCTAATATTTCCCGCGCTTTAATATTTTTTATTTGCATTTAATCAACACCTCATTATGTTAACATTATATCAAACAATAACTTTTTTGCAATGTTAGATTTTTATTTACTTAAAAATATGGTATATTAATAATACAAGGAGTTATGAAATGAATCTTCAAGAACGAAATAATATCTATTGGACGATTTCCCAAAATTTAAATACTGTCAACGACTTATTAGAAAATTGGGCAATAGCAATTGATGATAATCTTTTGTTTAAATATCTTAATAACAAAGTTTACGATTTAAATACTCAAGATCCTAATATTTATTTAGCCTCGCTTTGTTATTATATTTACAATAACAAGCAAGAAGAAATTAAAGTAAATAACACCGAAACACCTAAGCTTATCTTAATAAATTTTTTTAATATCATTCTCGAAGAATTAAATCAATTGCCAATTAATTATGAGGTTAGATCATGAATATAAAAGAAAAATTAACATTACAATTATTTTTACTTAATAATGGTTTTAAAATTACCGATAATAACATCGAAGCTAGTAATAAAAAAATTTATAATCCGTTATTAGATAAAATAACGATTGAAAACGTTTTAAAAAACAAAGATTTTTTTAAATTGTTAACTGATTATCTTCCCAAAGCCAAAAATAATAAAGCTAACTTAAATACAATTAGAGAACTTCTATCTTGTCTTAAGAAAAACGCTTCTTTATATGGCTTACAAAGCAATTTTACTAATAGTTTAAATACGGCTTTAAAAGAATATTTAGCTAATAATATTTTAGAAGCTCCTTATATTACGCAAATACTTTCTAATATCTCAGATATTAAGGAAAGTTATATGGCTGTTATAACTAATAAGGTTAAAAACAACCAAATAAATAGTTCTTTAATTGATACTATAATGGATACTTATCTTTTAGAAACTTACAATCAATATTCCAGTGAGAAAAGTGGCATTAATTTAGCCATGCAAATGCTTAATGTTATAAATAAGGAAGAAAATCCCGAATTAACTTCCCAAATTTTAGATAAATTAAAAAATGTATTAGATAAATTTGGCAAAGAACACATTTTTTCCAATTTAGATCCTGAAATGGCCGACATAGTTCAAAAAAGTATTTATTCCGTATTTCGCCAATATCAAAATAATAAAATCAGTGATACGGAATTTAATAATATAATTTCTTCTTATTATGCTGAAGAATCCTTTGACTTAGCCATTTCTTATAGCCGATGCAGTGATAATATTTTAGCCAATAAAAATATTGAACAAGCTTTAAATATTAACATTAAAAACTTACGTGAAGTCTTAGATCTTGGATTTAGCAAGTATAATGTTGAAAAAAATTCACCTAACCTAGATATGATTAAAGATACTTTTTATAATATGTATCTTATCTTAGGTAAAAGAAAAGCAATTGATATGCTAAATGACGTTTATGGTTCAGTATCTCTCCCAACTTTGGAAGCTATGTTTTATAATGTCAAAATTAATGATTATCACATTCCAAATAAAAATGGGGAAGTTCAATACAATAATGTTCAAAAAGCTTTATTGAATTTCTTATTTAGTAATAAAGCTACTGAAAGTAATATAAATATCCGTAAAATGTTCAATGATTTAGATAAATATTTCCCTTTATTACAAAATTTAATTAATAACTGGGAAGAGTTCTATAAACAATTGGAAGGTAATGTTTCTTTAAGCGAATTAGTTACCATTGTTAAAGAAAATAATTTAAAAAATTCAACTATTACCCCTGATTTAATTGAACTTATCCCAATTGTGCAAAGAATTGGCCAAAGTGAAAAACTTTTAAATACTTATCGCGAAATGAAAAAAAGAACTGTTAGTTCAATTCCCAAAGTTCAAGGCAAAATTGATAAATATACTTACGAAGTTTGTGATTTGCAAGATATAAATCAATTAACCGTTGGTTATGATACTCATTGTTGTTTTACCTTTGGAGGAGCTAGTGAAAATTCTTTAATTGATGGTTGTACTAATTCTCAAAGTCGAATTTTCATTATTCGGGAAAATGGTAAGCTTGCGGCCCAAAGTTGGATCTGGCGAAACGGAAATGTTGTATGTTTTGATAACATTGAAGTCAAAGGCATTATGAGTAAATTGGACCCTCGAATCTGGAAAACTTATCAAAAAGCGGCCCAAGAAATGGTTAATATTTCGGCCCAACAAGAGCCAAATCAAAAAATTGAATTAGTAAGTGTTGGAACTGGTTATTCAGATGTCAAACTCGCGGGGGAAAAATTATTACCTGACCAAACTTTAAAGCCTTTAAATAAAGGACTATATACGGACGCTGCCAATCAAGTACTGCTTGCTAAAAGCCCTAATTTTCAAAAAGTTAATTCTTATGAAGCCGAATGTCATTATCAAGATGAACGTAAAAAGCCTTTAATTATTGAACCACAACAAAGTTTAACTCCCCTTGATAATATAGCAAACTACATTAATGCCATCAATTATGCTGCTTTAAATTCCCGAACTTATAAAGAATTTAATATTAATAATTATACTTATATCACCTTAGGTCAAGACTGGTATATCGCTCTAACAAATGATGGTAAGATTGAACAACAAATCTATAGTTTTGATAATCGCAGTAAAGCTGAAATGAAAGATAATTTAGAGCTTCTTAAAGAACAAATAATAAATGGCAAGTTTACAAATATTAATTTAGAAAGCGAAAATTTAGGACCAAAATTGTAATAAAAAAATTCTTAACTTTAAAAATTAAGAATTTTTTTATTATTTTATTTTTTTAATTTCTGATTACCAAAAAATATCCATGATTTCTTTGGTTCTTTTTTTGAACATAAAGGCATTGGAAAAATCTATAACTGCCGTAATCATCATGAAGGCCCCCACGATTTGGGTAAGGGTTAAACCAGCTTTAAATGGATTAAACATTAAGATGATCGCAATTACTATAAGCATAATACCACTTACTAATGTAACTAACCAACAATCTTCATTACCTTTTTTAAACCACATAGCGTAATCAATTTTTAAAGCGCCTTTAAGTAATAAATATAAACCTAAACAAATTATAACAAATGTCATCGCTTTATATGGATAAATAATTAACACTAAACCAAGTAACATATATAAAGCCGCGAAAACAATACTTAAAGCAAAAAGTTTAGCACCATCTCTTTTTAAATAATTATATAAAGAGCACAAACCGCTGACAATACAACTTACTCCAGCGATAACTCCCGCAATTTTTGTGGCATTACTTGGCAAAAATAATAATACTATTCCCAAAACAAAGGTTAATAATGCCATAATAAAAGAATAATTTATAAAGCGTTTGTAAACATTTTTTATGCTATTTTTAAATGGTTTTTTAGCCATAATAATCAACTCCTTTAATAAATTATACTCTAACTAGTATTTTTTTTCAACAAACTATTTTTAAAAACTCATAAATTGAAGTAACAATTTTTCTCAGGATATGATATAATTATCTCTCGTAGGTGGTGAGAAAGATGAATATAAGACCTATATCAGTTGATGAATTTAATACCTTTGCCCAAAAATTTCCTTTAAGAAATTATTATCAAAGTTTAAATTATGCCAAACTACAAGCTGAATATGGTTATGATTATGAACTTATTGGCTATACGGAAAATTCCTCTATTCTTGCTGCGGCCTTAATTTTAACGAAAAAAATTAAAAGTATTACTTATGGTTATGCCCCTCGCGGTTTTTTAATCGATTATTCCAATCTTTATTTTCTAAAAAACTTTACCGTTCAACTAAAAGCTTATTATCGTAATAAAGGCATTGCTTTTATTAAAATAAATCCCGAAATAGCAATTGGTAAACTTAATTATCAAACGATGAATATTGAATACAATACCAATTATCGCGTTATTGATAATTTAATTACTTGCAGTTATAAAAAATTAAAAAATAATTTAAATTTTGAAGCAATGTTACCCCGTTTTATGACCGTCTTACCTTTAAGTAATTTTAGTCTCCAAAATTTACAAAAAAATACCAGGAACAAAGTACGGAAAGGAATTCGTAAAGGTCTAACTTTAGAAAAAGCTGACAAATTTGCCATTGATACCTTTTATAATTTAATTAAGGATAAAGTGCCAAAAGATAATTATTATTATAAAGATAAATTTAATGTTTTTGAAGAAAATGACGAAGTGGATTTATTTTTAGTTAGTATTAACTATAAAAAGTTTTTATTAAATAGTCAAAAAGCTTATGAAGAAGAATTAAACAAAAATTATCTTTTAAATGAAAAAATAAGCAAAAAAAATAAGAATAATCTTGTAAATAAAAAAATGAGTTCTGACCGTTTAATTCTAACTTATAAAAATGAAATTACTGAAGCTGGTCAAAAAGTTAATAATGCAGAAAAAGAATATATTGCCGCCGCTTTAGTTATTAAATACGATAATCGGATTAAAATTGATATCACCGGTTTTGATCCCGAATATAAAAAATATGCTCCCAATTATTTCCTATATTATGCTATTTTAGATTATTATAAAGATAAATATAAATATGCCGAATTAAATGGAATCTCAGGAGACTTTAATAAAGATAATGAACTATATGGACTTACAAGATTTAAAATGGGATTTAAACCAGATATTTACGAATATATTGGCGAATTTGATTTACCAATTGATAACATAAAGTATGAATTTTTAATTCGTAGTGGCCGCATGGCTAAAGAATTTACAAAAGAAGAAGTTGATTAAAAAACTTCTTCTTTTATTATTCAAATTGCGAATTATATATTTTGGCATAAAAGCCATCTTTTTTAAGTAAGCTTTCATGGTTACCAACCTCAACAATATCGCCTTTATCCATTACTAAAATTAAATCGGCATTTTGAATGGTTGATAAACGATGGGCGATAATGAAAGATGTTCGACCTTGCATTAATTTATCCATCGCTTTTTGAATTAAAATCTCGGTTCTAGTATCAACACTACTGGTTGCCTCATCTAAAATTAATATTTTAGGATCAGCTAGAATGGCCCGCGCAATAGTTAGTAATTGTTTTTGGCCTTGACTAATATTCGACGTTTCTTCATTCATTTCCATATTATAGCCATCGGGTAAAGTTTGAATAAAACGATGAACATTCGCGGTCTTAGCCGCTTCATAAACTTCTTCATCGGTAGCATCAATTCGACCAAATTTTAAGTTTTCCATTACGGTGCCATTAAACATCCATGTATCTTGTAAAACCATGCCAAAAATAGTTCTTAAATCTTCCCGACTGTAATTATTTATATTTTTGCCATCCACTAAAATTTCGCCAGAATTTAAATTATAAAAACGCATTAAAAGTTTCACAATTGTTGTTTTACCTGCCCCGGTTGGACCCACGATCGCAATCTTTTGGCCTGGTTTAACCGAAGCATTAAAATCTTTAATTATAACTTCATCCGGATTATAACCAAATTTAACATGTTTAAATTCGACTGCCCCTTTAATATCATTAAGATTAACTTTTTCTACTTTGGTTTCCGTTTCTTCTTCACTTTCTAAAAATTCAAAAACTCTTTCGGAAGCGGCAACGGACAATTGAATCATATTAAATACTTGCGCTAATTGCCCAATTGGATTCGTTAAATTTCGAGTATAAGTAATAAAAGATTGAATATTACCGACCGTAATTTTACCTTTTATGCAAAAGATACCGCCGATGATCGCAATAACGACATAACCAATATTACCTAAAAATACCATCAATGGGTGCATTAAACCGGATATAAAGTTACTTTTCCAAGCGGCTTCACTTAATTTTTCATTTTCTTTTTGAAAACCATTTAGCATTTTTTCTTCAACGTTAAAAGCTTTAATAACATTATGTCCTGAATACATTTCTTCCACTTGTTCATTTACTTGAGCTAAATATTTTTGATGATTTTCAAAATGTTTTTGACTGCGTTTAACAATAAATAACATTAAGAAAACGGAAATTGGTAAGATTAAAATGGCAATTAAAGTCATCGTAAAATTAATGGATAACATCATGATAATAATCCCTATTACCATCGTAACAGTTGTTACTAATTGGGGCACGGTTTGAATCAAACCTTGGTTTAACATATCCACATCGTTGGTTATAACTGATAAGATATCCCCGGTTTGTTTTTTATCAAAGTAATTCATGGGTAATTTATTTAACTTATGAGCAATTTTTTTCCGTAGTTCATAAGTATATTTTTGTCCAACATGAGCCATCAAGACATTTTGAATATAACTAAAGATGGCACTGGCCACATATAAAATAGCTAACATAATTAATATTTTTAAAATATTGGCAAAATTAATGCCTGCTCCACCTGACAATTTACTAATTAAACCATTAAAGATTTCGGTCGTTGCATTACCCATGATTTTGGGTCCAACGATTGAAAAGACCGTACTACCCATGGCAAATATAATTATGCCTAAGATTATAAATTTATAAGGAGCTAAGCTTTTTACTAATTTTTTTATTGTGCCTCCGAAATCCGTTATTTTCGCCGGCGCCATATTCCGATTATTCATTCTCGGCATTTTAAGCCACCTCCTTTAATTGGGAATGGGCAATTTCTTGATATATTTTACAAGTTTTTAATAACTCATCATGCGTTCCCATATCGACAATTTTGCCTTCATCCAAGACAATTATTTTATCAGCATTCATAATCGTACTAACTCTTTGGGCAACAATAAGTTTTGTACTACCTTTCGTATGTTTATTTAATAGTTTCCGAACTCGAGCATCGGTTTTATAATCCAAAGCCGAAAAGGAATCATCAAAAATATATATTTCGGGTTTCTTAGCAATCGCCCGGGCAATGGCCAGTCTTTGTCTTTGACCCCCAGAAACATTGGTTCCGCCTTGCGAAATGGGACTATCAACACCTTTTTCTTTGGTTTTAATAAATTCTTTCGCACAAGAAATATCCATAGCCATTTCTAAATCTTCTTGACTGATTTTTTTAACACCTAAAGCAATATTAGATTTGATAGTTCCCGAGAATAATATCCCTTTTTGAGGTACATACCCAATCCGCGCGCGAAGATCGCTTAAGGAAGCATCTTTAATATTGACGCCATCGACCAAAATTTCGCCATATGTGACATCTGAAAAACGCGGAATTAAATTAATAAGCGTTGATTTTCCACTGCCGGTCGAACCAATAAAGGCCACCGTCGAACCGGCTTCTACTTTAAATGATATATTTTCTAAAACATTTTCTTTGGCATCGGCATATCTAAAGAAAACATTTTTAAATTCTATTGTCCCTTTTAAATCTTTGACAAAAGGAATAGTTTGTTTCTTTTCTTGAATAACTGATTCTTTATTTAAGACTTCGGCGATTCTTTTTAGGGAAACAATACCTCTTGGTAACATAATCGAAAACATTGATAAAACTAAGAAAGACATAATAATATGAATCGTATAAGTAATAAAGGCAATTAAGTCACCAACTTGAAGAGTCCCAAAATCAATTCTTTTGGCCCCATACCAAATTATTAAAATACAAGCCACATTCATAATTAAATTCATAAGCGGCATTAAAACACTCGTTATTTTATTTAAAAATAAACTTAAGCGCATTAAATTAGTATTAGCCTCATCAAATTTCTTTTCTTCATATTTTTCATTAGAAAAAGCTCTGATAACTGGGATACCAGTGATAAATTCTCGTGAAATTAAATTTAACTTATCAATTAATTTTTGCACAATTTTAAACTTCGGAGTGACGAAAGAAAAGACCACAATAACAAGTAAAATAATAAGTAAGACAATCGAAACAATAATCCAACTTAAACTGTTACCATGCACTTTGATAATGGCCCCAATGCCCATGATTGGCGCAAAAACTAACATTCTTAAAGACATAACTAGCAAGTTTTGGATTTGAGTGACATCGTTAGTAGTTCTCGTAATTAAACTAGCCGTTGATATTTCTTCAAATTCTTTATGCGAATATGTCATAACTTGTTCGGCAATCTTTTTCCTTAAGTCGCGAGCAAAAAAGGCCCCAATTCGGGATGAGAAAAAGGAAGCTACTATCGTTACAATCGCGGCCAAAAGCGCAATGGCTAACATTTTTAATCCCGTCGTAATAATATAATCCATTTGCATATTATTAACATTAACTCCTAAGGCATCATATTCCATTTTTATCATATTTAAACTGACTTGTTTAAGTAAACTTTCTTCTTCGCCAATCTTTTCGTTTAGCATTTTTGTTTTCGTAGCATCATCTAAATAAGATAAAGCACTATACATTTCACTTAAAGAAGAAAAACCTAAAGTTTTAACATCAATAGCCCCATTTTCTAAATAATAAATAATAGCCAAGGGTTGAATTAAGGCTTTTTCTAAATCTTCTTCGGTTTTTTCATCTATTTCTTTTAATTTGTAATAATCTTCTTTTAAATCGCCTTTAGCCGTTAAAAGATAATTTTGTTCCATTAGATTTTTATTATCTGTCGTTAAAAAAGCTTTAATTTTATTGTAAATGGTAACCGAAAGATATTCAGGTATGGCTTTTTCAATCCCACTTTGTTGAATTCCCACATTAACAATATTGGAAGTATAACTAGGCAAGGCTAATTCACAATTAGCTTGAATCGCAATTAAAGTTATAACTAAAATAATTACGAAAAAATATTTTTTGATAATTTTACCAATACTATGCATAATTTATTCCTCCTCCTGTAAAATTATTTGCTTATACATTATATGATAAATGCCTAAAAGTGGCAACTAAAAACTAGTTTGTTAACTAGTTTGTTGATTTACACTTAATTTGACTTTTGTTTCTTTTAATTTACCATCGCGGTAGTAAGATATTTTAATGGTATCCCCTTTATTATATTTATAAAGATTATATCTTAAATAACCAATACTTTTAATATCTTTATCATCAATTTTCACAATGATATCACCCATTTTTAAATCGGATTTACTTGCTGGGCTATCTTCTTCTACTGAGATTACGCCAACACCGGTGCTTATTTTGGCTTTTTCGGCATTTTCATAAAACATGGCCCGATAACGATAACTATTGCTATCAAATAAATTATTTGCACTTAAAGCTTCACTTAAATTAACCATGCTAATGCCAATATAAGGATTTTCTTTTTGAACCCCAGCGATAATATCTTCAGCATTTTCCACTGCCGTTTCAATTGGAATGGCAAAGCCCATACCTTCGACGCCACTACTAACTAGTTTTAACGAATTAATCCCAATTACTTCGCCATTAGAATTACATAAAGGGCCACCACTATTACCAGAGTTAATAGAAGCATCAGTTTGAATCGCATTAACTACGTTATCATCAACTTCAATCATCCGATCCGTTCCGGAGATAATTCCGCGGGTAACCGTTCCCGAATATTCGCTATCTAAAGGAGCCCCAACGGTGAAAACTGTATCCCCTATCCGAACATCACTACTTTTCCCAATACTTGAAACCGGATATTCTTTACTACTTTCAAATTTTAAAACTGCTATGTCGGCATATTTATTATAACCAACGACTTCTGTATCTACTACTTCGCCTTCATTAAACGTAACTTTAACATCATCACCATTTTCAATAACGTGATAATTAGTTAATAAATAATATTTTTTACTATCATGTTTGTAAATAAAACCAGTTCCGGAAGCAATTGCTTGTTCATTTTTATAAGTATTAACGACACACACTGCATCATAAATTTTTTCTACAGCATCCGCGATTCCCGTATCCGTAACGGTAACATCTTTTTTAATTTTCGTAACATTTTCGGTCGTCAATACCGGAAATGCCCGCATAACGCCATACATTACGCCACAACCACAGAAGAACACTAACAAAACGGCTACAACATATAAAACTTTATTATTTTTATTTTTCATATCAATCCATCCTTACTATATCTTTATAATTTTGAGGAAATCCCATTTCCTCTAAAACACTATCAACCTTAATTGTTTTAAGTCTACCTTCTAAAACATCAAGTTCATAACTAACTTCGCGCATAAATAAATTAAAATTATCTTGATTCAAAATATATTTTAACATAATTACCAAAGCGAATAAATCATTTTTGCCATAAACATATTCATCTTCTTCCATTTTAATATTCAGTAAATGATGATACTTAGTGTTTTCAATATGCTTCATGGTGCGATTATTATAACAAATATCTTCATGTGCACAAAGGTTGCGATAATTAGCTAAAAGCGGTAAATACTCGGTCATACTATAAATATCCATGTTAAATAAATCGGCAATTTCTTTTTGATCTTCATGTTGTAAAACGGTATAAAGTTCCCCGACTATCCCAAAGGATAAAACTTTAACAACAACCCATAACGGAATATAACCATAATTTTCAATAAAATGGGAAGTTGCCGCATGTTGTTTACCATTCACACTAATTTGTCTTTTCATCTTCCGAAGCAAATCATTTACTTGTCTTTTTTTCTGAGGATTGTTCACAAAATTATGCGGATTTAAATAATTATTTTCTTTAAATCCATGATTTTTACTCATAATGTAAGCGAGAATACTTTTTAAATTATTTTCGACAATCAAAATATTTTTAAAAATAATATTTCGTAGTTGCCGGTCAAAACTAAATAAAGCATAAATCTCACTAAAGTTAGTCCCTTCTTTAAAGGTTCGATCTACTGAACTTTTTAAAAACAACTTTCGATAACCACTTAAAAAGAAATAATTTTCCCTTAAAAGGATACTTTTAGTTTGTTCAATATCGTCAATAACTAAACCTTTTTGCTTTAATATTTCGATTTGTTCATCTAATGTTTTAAAAGTTTTTGTTTTCACTAGAACCACCTTTATTTTTCCATTATATCACAAACCTCATTTAAAGAATAGTTCTTATTAATGACTTTTATGTCAAAAAAAAGTGAAAAATTGGTGAAAAAAATTTAAACCATAAGTTTTAATACTTTAAGAATAATATTTAACTAATGCATCGGCAATCGATGTGGCTACTTTTTCTTGATATTTACTACTTTGGAGTAAGTTTCTTTCACTGGCATTAGATAAAAAGCCGCATTCAATAAGTAAGCCTTTAATCTTTAATTTATTATACATATAGGTTGAAGCAGGAATTTTTTTAATTTTGCGATTCGCCTTTAATTCTTGATTTAAATAGTCTTGCATCACTAAAGCTAAAGCTTTGTTATCATTATTATAAAAAACTTGGGCGCCTTTATAGGCACTACTGGTTAGATAATTTAAGTGAATTGATAAATAAAGATCCGCTTTACTTTCATTAATTAATTTAATCCTGTTATCAAAATCGCTTTTTTTCCGATGGTTGGTATTGGGTGTTGATAAATCATAATCGCCATCTCTCGTTAAAATAACACTAGCTCCATATTTAGTTAAAACTTTTTCTAAAGCTAAACTAATTTTTAAATTTATATCTTTTTCGTAAATATCGCCATACATTGTCCCGGGATCTTCGGCGCCATGACCGGCATCCACAACAATTACTTTTCCTAAAAGTGGTAAATCAGCATAAACATTAGAAGCACATAATACTGCAACAAGTAAAAAAAATAACATAAATATTTTTAGATAATAATATTTCATATTACATTATATTTAAATAAAATATATATTTGTCAATTTAATTTAAATAATTTAGCAAACTTATTGTGCAATAGTCTTAAACTTGACTTTTACATGGGATTAGGGTAAATTATATAACACCAAACAAGAAAACAAAATACATTTGGTCTATTAATTCATTAATGGATCAAACCCGTGTTAGCGCCAAGCACTACTAAAAAAGTAACCTTTAAGGTTGCTTTTTTAATGCATTTTAAAATCTTTTCTTATTTAATTCTTTTAATACTCTTCTTATTTCTTCTACTGAGAAAAAATATTTTTCGCCTTTTGTAAATGTCATTTTATTTTTATATTTATAATCGTATTTATCAATATAAGTTAGCATATCAGGCATAATATCATCATTTTGTTCATGAAAAGTAAATGAAATACCATAAAGTTCTGATGCACCTTTACCAAAGCCGAATTCTCCAGTTTCATCTACAAATATATTTAGTCTTTGCATCATCTTCTCTTGATAAAGATGCATCTATTTCTAAATCTTTTTTGGCGCTCTTTCATCCATATTTTTAATAAATAAAATAATATTACAATTAAGATATTTTCATATCTTTAGATTGATTATTTTTTATAAAATATTCATTTATTTTTTCCAGTTCTATAATTCCAATTTTACTTGATAAAAGTTCTTT
>CANROR010000021.1 GCA_947632275.1 uncultured Bacilli bacterium
GAATAAAATCGTGGCCAATAGAGTGAATATGAGTAAACTTATTATGACGCAAGATTATTATAAATATTTTAAGTAAGGAGAAAATTTATGTGTGGAATCGCAGGTTTTATAGGAAAAACTGATAACCCTGAAGATGTAATAGCTAAGATGAGCAAAAGAATTGCCCATCGCGGACCGGATGGCGAAGGTTTTTACTTTTTTGATGATGTCGCCTTAGCCCATCGCCGATTATCCATCATTGATTTAAGTGGTGGTAATCAACCAATGTATAACGAAGATGAATCGATCGTCGTAATTTTTAATGGTGAAATTTATAACTATATTGAACTAAAAAATGAATTAAAAAAGCACCATAAATTTAAAACCAAAAGTGATACCGAAGTCTTAGTTCATGGATATGAGGCTTGGGGCAAGGATTTACCTAAACATTTAAGAGGGATGTTTGCTTTTGCAATATTTGATAAAAAGAAAAAAGAATTATTTTTAGCGCGCGATAATTTTGGGATTAAACCTTTATATTATGCGTATATGAATAATGCTTTTATGTTTGCTTCTGAAATTAAAGCTTTTTTAGAACATCCCGCTTTTCAAAAAGAATTAAATGAAGAAATTTTAGGTCCTTACTTATCTTTTAGTTTTACCCCAACGAATGAAACTTTTTTCAAAGGCGTCTTTCGTTTAGATGCTGGCCATAGTTTAACTTTTAAAAACGGCAAAATTAAAATTCAAAGATTTTATCAAAAAGAATTTAAAGAAAAGCCCATGTCTTATGAAAAAGCTGTCCAAGAAATTAGTAAGATTATGCAAGATTCAGTTAATAAACATTTATTAAGTGATGTTGAAGTTGGTTCTTTTTTATCAAGTGGCATTGATTCTTCTTACTTGGTGGCCTTAGCTAGACCGGATAAAACCTATACTGTAGGTTATGATAATAAACGTTATAATGAAATTGAATATGCTAAAGATTTAACGCAAAAATTAAAGATTAATAATACTTCGAAAATAATTACCAAACAAGAGTATATGGATATTATTCCTAAAATTATGTATCATTTAGATGAACCAGCATCAGATCCGGCGGCCGTAGCTTTATATTTCGTGGCCCAACTAGCAAGTAAGGATGTTAAAGTTGTTTTGTCGGGCGAAGGGGCCGATGAATTCTTTGGCGGCTATAATATCTACCGCCAAGATGTCGATATGGCTTGGTATAACAAAATCCCTTATTTTATAAGACATGCTATTGCTTGCGTTTGTCGTTTACTTCCGGAGATTAAAGGTGTTAACTTTTTAATTCGTAGAGGCGAAAGATTAGAAAATTCTTATATCGGTGTTAACCGCGTTTTTGGAGATAAAGAAACGAAAAAAGCTTTAGCCAAAAGATATAAATTAAAAAATAAAGATGTTACGAAAGCCACTTATGATGAATATCAAAATGAACCAGATATTGTGAAAATGCAAGCTATCGACATGGACTTTTGGTTAATGAAAGATATTTTACTAAAAGCTGACCGGATGACGATGGCTAATTCCCTAGAAGGTCGAGTTCCTTTTATTGATAAAGAAGTTTTTAAAGTGGCATCTAGTTTACCAATGCAATATAAAGTAACCCGGGAAAATACTAAAGTGGCCTTAAGAGATGCGGCTAAAGAAGTAATCCCGACAGAGGCTTATAAAAAGAAAAAATTAGGTTTTCCTGTTCCGGTTCGGGATTGGATGCGCGAAAAAGATTTTTATAATATGATTAAGAAAACTTTTAGCCAAGATTATACGCAAGAATTTTTTAACCAAGCTTATATTTTAAAATTACTTGATGATCATTATACGGGCAAAAAAGATAATTACCGGAAAGTTTGGACTATTTATTGCTTTTTAATTTGGTATCAAGTATTTTTCTTAGATGAAAAAATAAGTTAGGTTATATTATAATAATTATTAATATTTTGAGGTGGTTTTGTGGTTACACTAGATATGTTGGAATCTGATGCTTTAGCCAGTGAATTAGTTGCGAAAACTAATTTAACTTATAAGCAACTTTTTCATCGTTTAAATCTGTTAGAAAATAAAGGTTATAGTATTAAGAGAAAATATTATTCGGATGGTGAAATTAGTTATAAATTAAATACCGATTTTGCGGACTCTAATAAAGCAACTTTATATACGAAAGCCGAAGAAAATCAAATAAAAATGGTTTTAATTTCGGATTTGCACTTAGGAAGTTTATATGATCGCCTTGATTTATTAAAAGAAATTTATAATTTTTGTCTGAAAAATAATATTCATATTATTATCAATGCCGGGGATTTAATTGATGGCTTCATGGGTTTACCCGAAAAAAGAGTATATGGTGAAGAACAAGTAGAGTATTTACTAAAAAATTATCCTTTTGATCCGAGCATTTTAAATTTTATTACTTTAGGTAATCACGATGAAGATTATTTTCTTAAAACCCATCAAGATATAAGTAAAATATTAAAAAACAAAAGACCTGATTTAGTTTGTTTAGGTTATGGCCTAGGTAAATTAAAAATTAAACGCGATGAAATTATGGTTAAACATAAAACCCTAAATAATTTTGGAAAAGAAGATATCAAAAAAACTTTATATATTGCCGGCGATGCCCATAAGTATCGAATAAATTGCAATAGTGATTCGGCAAGGATAATCTTACCATCATTAAGTAACCTTAAAACTTGTGAAAGCTCTAATCCTGGTTTTATTAAGGCTGTAATGGCTTTTGGTGGTGGCATCATATCCCACATATTTTTAGAACAATATGTCTTTTTCGAAAAAATGGCCAAAATAAACGAAGTTAGTTTAGATATAAATAGTAAAGTTAAACATGAATCTTTCTATGAATACAAAAGAGTTTTAAAAAAATAAAATTTTGGCTTGATTGACAAATTACGATAAAAATTATAAAATTTTATTAGAAAATAACTTAAAAATAAGTTAATGAAAGGAAATAGTTTATGGTCGAAAATATTGATGATAAATATGTTGCAATTTTATTAAAAAGATTCAATATTGAATATCAAAAACAAGACCACAGTGGGGTTTATGGCGAAACGCAAAGACATTTAGCTTATAATTCCAACAAAATTGAAGGAAGTACTTTAACTTTTAATCAAACTGCTTTTCTTTTTGATACTAAAGCCTTAGCTAGTGATGAAAATAAACTAGTTAGAACGAAAGATATTGAAGAAATGAATGGTCATTTTGTGATGTTTAATAATATGTTAAAAACATATAATCAAGAATTAAGCGAAGAATTAATTAAAAGTTATCATTACGATTTAAAAATTGGGGTTTTTGAAGATAAAGCCAATGGTTATCCGGTGGGAGAATATAAAAATCGCGGCAATAGAGTTGCTGATATTGTTACAACTTCTCCGAGCGAAGTATCTAAAAAAATGCAAAAATTGTTAAATTGGTATAATGAATTGCCAATTAAAACCTTAGATGATATTGCCGAATTTCATTTTAAGTACGAAATGATTCATCCCTTTCAAGATGGCAATGGTAGGACAGGTAGAATTATTATGTTTAAGGAATGTTTAAAAAATAATATTTTTCCTTTTATTATTGAAGATGTGCGTAAAGATGAGTATTATAAGTGTTTGAATGAAGCTCAAAAGGGTAGTCCTAAAAATTTGGTAGAATTTTTTAAAGTAGAACAACAAGAATATTTTAATTTAATAAAAGATTTAATTCAGGAATAAAAATATTGTAAAACTTAGGATTTTATATGCCTAAGTTTTTTTACTTTTTTTCAAAAATTTGATACAATTTTAATGGTGATAGAAATGCTCGAATATATCTTAATTGGCTTAGGTATTTTAAATATTATTTTACTTATATGTTTATTATTAAGAAGAAATAATAACAATGATTTGACCGAAAGATTAGGCCATTTTGAAGCTAATATTAATAAAGAAATAGGTAATTTTAAATATGAATTTTCAACTGCGTTATTAAAAGATTTTGAGTCTTTGAATGAAAAAATTGAAAAGAAATTAACTTATATCAATGATGCTGTTAATGAAAGATTGGATAAAAATTTTGATAAAAGTAATAAAACTTTTATGAATGTTTTAGAACGCTTAACTAAAATTGATGAAGCCCAAAAGAAAATTGATAGCTTAAGTAGTGAAATTGTATCTTTACAAAGTGTTTTAACAGATAAAAAAACAAGGGGTACTTTTGGTGAAGTTAATTTGGAATATATTTTAAATAATGCTTTTGGTTCAGCCCAAAATGGCATTTATGAAACCCAACATAAATTTAGTAATGGTTATATAGTCGATTGTCTTTTATATGCCCCGGCGCCTTTAGGCACAATTGCCATTGACTCTAAATTCCCTTTGGAAAATTATCAAAGAATGACGGATAAAACAAAATCAAAAGAAGAAAGAATGCAAGCGGAAAAGTTATTTGTAAATGATGTTAAAAAACATATTAATGCGATAGCCGAAAAATATATTATTCCAGGCGAAACTACCGAAGAAGCGATAATGTTTTTACCCGCGGAAGCCGTTTTCGCCGAAATCAATGCTTATCATGCCGAACTTTTAAATTATGCTTATAATAAAAAGGTTTGGATAACCGGCCCAACCACTTTAATTAGTACTTTATCTATTATTAGTATGGTTATTAAAAACATGGAAAGAGATAAATATACGAAAGTAATTCATGAAGAATTAAATAAATTAAGTGTGGAATTTACTCGTTATAAAGATCGGTGGGATAAATTATCGAAGAATGTGAAAATGGTTAATCAAAATATTGAAGATTTGCATATTACCAGTGAAAAAATTCAAAAAAGGTTTGCTAGTATCAATGGGGTAGAATTAGACAAATTAGAAAATAAGGAAGATTTGGAATCATTAGAAAATATAAAGTAAAATTAGCGAAAAAAAGCTAATTTTTTTATTGCCATTGCCAAGTTTTTAAGTATAATGAAGATAAATAGTAGAAAATAAGGGGGAAATGGATATGAAAAATGAAATAATACTATTTAAAAATCAAGGTGTAAAACTTGAAGTTAATATGAAGGATGAAACGGTGTGGCTTAATAGGGAGCAATTAGCCATATTATTTGATCGTGATGTAAAAACGATTGGTAAACATATTAATAACGCTTTGAGAGAAGAATTAGATAATTCAGTAGTCGCAAAATTTGCGACAGTTCAAAAAGAAGGTAATAGAAATGTTACAAGAAACATTGAATATTATAATCTTGATATGATTATTAGTGTTGGTTATCGGGTTAAAAGTCAAAATGGGATTATCTTTAGGCGTTGGGCTAATAAAATACTTAAAGATTATATGATAAAAGGTTATGCTATTAATCAAAAAAGATTAGATTATTTAGAAAAAACCGTTAAACTTATTGATATTGCGAATCGAGGATATGAAAGAATTGCGGGTACTGAAGCGAAAGAAATATTAAATGTTATTAATGAATATTCCAAAGCTCTAGATTTACTTGATGATTACGATCACAGAAGAATTAAAAAGGTAAAGGGTCGAAAAAGTGAAAAAATTATTACTTATGAAGAATGCATAAATATTATTGATAAATTAAGGTTTAATAATGAATCTAGTTTATTTGCTTTAGAACGAGATTATAATTTTAAATCAATAATAAATGATATATACCAAACTTTTGGGGGAAAAGATGTTTATCCAAGTATTGAAGAAAAAAGTGCTAATTTACTTTATTTGACGGTTAAAAATCATGCTTTTATCGATGGTAATAAAAGAATTGCCGCCACAATTTTTATTTACTTTTTACAAGTTAATAATATTTTGTATAAAGATGATAAGCAAATTATCGATAATAATGCTCTTGCTTCAATTACCCTTTTAATCGCGGAATCAAATCCCAAAGAAAAAGAAATAATGATTGATTTAATTATGAACTTTTTAAAATAAAATGGATAAAATATTGAGTATGGGAACATAAATTTTGGCATCAATTTACATCTAAAAGTATCCATGTTATAATTAGATAGAATTGAGGTCGATAGATATGGCTAATAAATTAGCAAGTTTTTTTGTTAGTATTTTTTCCTTTTTAGGAACATCTTTATTAGGTAAAAATATTACAATCTTTTTAATAAGTATGATGCCTATTTTAGAACTTAGAGGTGGCATGATCGCTGCTTGTCTTTTAGGATTAAATCCGTATGTTAGTTTACTGGTTTGCCTTATTGCTAACATTATTCCGATTCCTTTGATATTATGGTTTATTACGCCAATTTTTGATTGGTTTAAAAAAAAGAAATTTTTAAGAGGTTTTGCAAATTGGTGTGAACGGCATGCCCAAAAAAATCAAGGTAAAATTGATGCTTTAAAATATTATGGTTTATTTGTTTTCGTAGCTATTCCCTTACCAACCACGGGGGCTTGGACAGGTTGTTTAATTGCTTCTTTATTAGGGCTTGATAAGAAAAAATCGATGTTGGCGGCTATGGCCGGCGTTTTAGTGGCCGGCCTTATTATGCTGGTAATTTCCTTTGGCGCCCTTAGAGGTATCTGTGGATGAATATTTATTTAATTAGTAATAACTTAGTTTTAAGTAATATTAATTATGAAACGGTGGCCCGTATTGATGAAAAAAGAAAAAATCGGCCACTGGCTATCGCCGGGGAAAAACTCGCTCAAAAACTAGCCTCTAAATTGGTTGTTAATGAAATCTATTCTTCAACCTATGCTTCGGCTTTGGCTACGGCTAAATATGTAGCTAGTAGCAATAATTTAGAAATTAGGATTAACCGGAATTTAGATGATGTTTTAATTGGCGAAAGTCGGCATAATATTAAAATGTTAAGATTTATGCAAGATAAAAATTTTGATTATAAATATACCAATGGGGAATCTTTAAATGACGCGCGTAAAAGAATGCAAACCTTTTTAAAATCAATTATTGCTAAGAATAGTGACGTAGCTATTTTTACCCATAAAAGAGCAATTATGGCTTTGTTACTTAATTTTTGTGAAGCCGGTTATAATTTAGATGAACATTTAATTTTAAGTTATCATGATAAAGTTATTTTAGATGATGTGGAAACTGGGATGGATATTCTAAAATTAAGCATCCAAGATAATAAAGTAATTAATATAACAAATTGGAATTAGATTAAGGAGGAAAGATGAAAGTCGAAGTTAGTATTGGCATTAGTAATCGCCATATTCATTTAACTAAAGAAACTTATGAATTATTATTTACCGAAGAACTAACGAAAAAGGCTGATTTAAATCAAATTGGTCAGTTTGCTGCCAATCAAACGGTTAATGTTAAAACTCCTAAAGGCACATTAGAAAATGTGCGGATTGTTGGTCCCTTTCGCCCTTATAACCAATTAGAAATTGCCAAATCGGATGCCCGAAAGCTGGGGATTGAACCTCCTGTTCGCAGAAGTGGCGAAGTAAATGGGGCGGCCAAAGTAATTATCGAAACCTCAAAAGATAGTCTAGAAATTGATAGTTGCATTATTGCTAATCGGCATGTCCATATGAATCCTAAGAAAGCTCAAGAATTAGGTTTAATTAATAAAGATATAGTTTTGTTGCGCTTAGAAGGCGAAAAAAGTGGAACTTTAGAGCTTGAGGTCACGGTAACTGACAATGGTTATTTTGAAGTTCATTTAGATACCGATGATGCCAATGCTTTTTTACTTGATAAGGGTAGTAAAGGAACCTTAATAATATGAGTTTTCAAATTGGCAAGGTATTTATTGAACATAATATTGTCGTAGCTCCGATGGCCGGCGTTAGTGATTCTACTTTTCGCCGCATTTGTAAAAGCTTTGGTAATTGTTTAGTTGTTGGCGAAATGGTTAGTGATAAGGCTATTGTTTATGGCAATCGTAAAACGCTTGATTTACTAAAAATGCAAGAAGACGAACGACCAATTAGTCAACAAATTTTTGGCAGTGATGTTGCTTCTTTTGTTAAGGCGGCCCAACAAGTAGAAAAAATTATGCACCCGGATATCATTGATATCAATATGGGTTGTCCCGTTCCTAAAGTAGCTATTAAAAATCAAGCGGGGAGTGCCCTTTTAAAAAATCCGGCGAAAATAAAAGAAATTGTGGCCGCCGTGGTAGCGGCAGTGTCTGTCCCCGTGACAGTCAAAATAAGAAGTGGTTGGGATGAATTTTCAATTAATGCCGTGGAAGTTGCTAAAATTTGTGAAGAAGCCGGAGCTAGTGCGATAACTATTCATGCCAGGACGCGGGCTCAAGGTTATTCGGGTAAAGCCGATTGGCAAATTATTAAAAAAGTAGTCGAAGCAGTAAATATTCCCGTGATTGGCAATGGGGATGTTACATCGTGTTATTTGGCCAAGCAAATGTTAGAAGAAACGGGTTGCGCGGCTGTCATGATTGGCCGCGGTTTAATAGGTAATCCCTGGCTCATTAAAGAATGCATTGATTATTTAGAAAAAGGAATTCCACCGCAAGAAGTGACTATAGCCGAAAAAATTGTCATGATGCGCCAACATTTAATGAATTTATGTCATGATAAAAATGAGCATCAAGCCGTCTTAGAAATGCGAACCCATTTTTTATACTATTTAAAAGGCTTACCTGAAAGTAAAACTTTAAAAAGCAAATTGTGCCAAGCTAAGACTAAAGAGGAAATTTTAACGCTTTTAGAAGAGTATCAAAACAATCTAGGCATTTAACAAAACCAAAAAAATCGCTTTTCATAGATTAATAGTGAAAGGAGATTTTTTTTATGTATCCATACACTCCCAATTTTGCTTATAATCAAGATCGCCAATTTATTGTGCCTTTTTTACTAGGTGGCTTGGCCGGGGGCGCGGCAGTTGGTTTAACGCGACCACGTCCAATTTATAATGTGGCACCGCAACCAGGATATGGTGCTTATCCATCACGCCCACCTTATTATTATGGAGCCCCATATTACAACAATTCTTATAGCTACTATGTTCCTTATAGATAAATATTAGCCCCCTCAGTATTTAGAAAATTAAGGATAATAGCTAAGTATAAAAAATAAATTATGATAGTTGAACCCCCATAGCTTAAAAAGGGTAAAGGTATGCCAATAATGGGGAGTAATCCTAAATTCATACCTATATTAATAATTTGTTGAAAGAAAAAAATCCAAATAAAACTAATTAAAAATAGTTTTATTTTTTTGCGTTCCATTTTCTTCATTAAATTAATTAAGTAAATATCTAACATAAAATAACAAGCTAGAATAATTAAACCACTTAATAAACCAAAATTACCAATATTAAAAGCAAAAATAAAATCAGTTGGGGCTTCAGGTATGTACAAAGAAGCTTTATTTAAACCCCATTGCCAAAAAGGGGAACTCCCCATGACAATTAAAGCATTATCTAGTTGGTAAGAATTATTGGTCGTAAAAGTTAATAATCTTTCAATGCGATAGAAAAAACTAGTGCCAATCATTTTAATTAATAAATCTTGCTTAAAACGATATAAAAAATAAAAAGCAAAAATTATTAAACAACCAAATAATAAAACAAATAAAAACCACCATTTACTAATTTTGGAAGCTAAAAGCATACTTAAAGCAATTAAAAGATAAAAAATAATGGCTCCCGTATCTGGTTCTAAAAATACTAAAAGGGAAGGAATTAAGGTAATAATGCCAACTTTAAAAATTAATCTTAATTCATCTTTTTTATTATGAATAGGAAATTTACTAATAAAGTTGGCTAAATATAGCGAAAGCGTTAATTTTACCAGTTCACTAGGTTGAAAAGATAAAGACCCAATCGTAAACCACGCTTTGGCTCCGTGAATATTTTTACCCAAAATTAAAACTAAAACAAGCAAAAGACAAGAAAATAAATAAAGATAAAAACTATAATCAAAAAGTTTATGGAGATTAAGTTTGCGCATAATTAAAATGCTTATTAGACCCACGAAATACCACATGATTTGTTTAATTAAATGATGATTATAAGTAATATTGATTAATTTGGCATTTTGCATATTCAAAAAACTAATTATCATAATGATAATTAAAGGAATAAAAAGCAATAAATTGTATTTTTTTATAATTTTCATATTTTTAGTATGTGCCATTTGCCTTAATTTATCATAAAATATGGTGAGGTGGAAAAATATGAACAAATTACCTAATGTTTATGCAAATCCAATCAATAAAAAAATAAATAATGTCCAAGAAACTTTTTATAGTCGAAGTGATCGCAATATTGATGTTAATCCCAAGGATATAAATACCAAAATAAATGAAATATTTAGTAATAAAAATCATGTTTATAAAAGTAAAGTCAAAATAACATTTAGGGATAAAGAAGAAGAGGCGGTTATTGTCGGCAAAACCAATTTAAATTTATTAACAATTGATGGTAAACTTATTAGAATTCCTGAAATTGTGGATATTGAAAGAATATAAAAAAAGTATATCAAATTATATCTTCGATATACTTTTTTAATTGCCGAGCATTTTTGCCAAAGATTATTTTTAATTGATTATCAATTTCGACAATTCCTTTGGCTCCCAGTTTTTGAATCGCTTCTTTATTGGCTTTTGATACATCTTTTAAAATTACTTTAAAACGACTCATGTTATATTCGGCGTTAATAATATTATCTTTACCACCTAAATAAGTTATTAATTTATTTGCTTCAATATTAAAATTTTTCTTATTTAATTTGACGGCTACTAAAGAAATAACAACTAAAACAGCCGCGATAATTAAATATTGAATTAGATTAGTCATATCCATAAATCATCACCTAATTTATTATACTATATTTTAAAAAAAAATAAAACAGGTAACTAGCAAGCACGAATTTTTTAAAGAAACATAAATTATAAATGAGAATACATGAAAGGGTGAAAATTTATGAATAATAATACAAATAATGAACAACAAGGCAATTGCATAAATGAAATACTATGCGTTATTCTAGTATTACAAGAAAATGCTTGCCCAGATAATTGTTTACAAACATGTGATAGACCAGTATTAGGTGGCGGGGCTAATTGTTTAATTTGTAATACCAGACCAGTAATGTTATATTGCTGCGCCGGCAATGGCCTTCCTTGGAGTATGCCAATAACTAAAGATTCAACCGAAAGTTGTGCTGGTGAAACGCAAACGGCAACATGTTCTAATGTCTTTAGAGTAGAAAAAATTGAAGGAAACTGCTGTACATTTAGAGTTCTTGCACCAAATGATGATACAACTAGTGTCTTACCATATGTTGCAACTAATGTCTTCTTTACAATGGATTGTAGCTGCTTATGCGGAATAAGATGTTTATCAGATACTTATGTAGATTGTTTATGTAACTAACAAAAACCTCGCAAAGAGGTTTTTTCTTGAAAAATAAAGTCATTTAACGGCTTTATTTTTTATTTTGTTAATTTCCTTAAGCGATAAATTAGTTGCTAAAGAAATTTGTTCCAAAGAAAAATTGTTTTTAAGCATATTTTGGATAATCTTTTTTTGATTTGTTTCTTGTCCTTTAAGCATTCCAATTTTTTGGCCTTTAGCAATGCCAATTTTTTGGCCTTTAGCAATGCCAATTTTTTGCCCTTTAGCAATGCCAATTTCTTCACCAATTTGTCTTTCTTCGGCCAAAGCCGTATCTTTAGCAATTCTTAAATCCCATTCTCGAAGCAACTGGTTAGTTTTTTCATCATTGATGTATTCTTCAACCCATTCATTTAATTCCATCAATTTCTCATCTCCTTTGGCAATTTCTTTTCTTTCTTCATAATTTTTGGCCCCAATAAATTTTAACCATATTATTTTTTTGTTTGCCTCATTATATGGTAATTTTCGAGCTAAGTCAAGGCGATAAAAGTCTAAGCTTAAATGATCATTTAAAAGTAATTCGTTATTATAAATTAAGGTTAAATTACTGGCTAATTTATTAGCCATAAAAGTTGATTCGGGAACATTATCAATTAAATTAATGCCAATTACGTGGTCTAATGATTCGTAATTTTTATTACCCTTTTTTAAAGATGTAGAATAAATTCGCATAATATAGACAAGAGATTTATTAAAAGAAATATTATAAAATTGGGAATAACATTCAATATTGATTTTGTAATTAGCAAATTCAATTAAAATATCACTTCTTAAACCTTTATCGTTTAATTTACTTTTTAATAGAATACTTTCATAATATACTTTTAAATCAACACTGTTGAGATATTCTTCCGAGAAATTGGTAAAACAAGCTAAAAAATAAATTAATTTATCACGATTCTCGGGGTGGGCTAAAGTTTCTTTAAAAAGTAAATCATTTTCTAAGCTCGTAGCTATCTTAGTTGTAGGCATTTTTCCTCCTTTCACTTATATATATAGTCTCTAAAATATTTATTTCCTTTTTTTTAAATAATTTTTTAATAAATTAGGTGAGTTATGCTATAATGTAGTAAATAGGAGTTGGGAAGTTTAGGCGACTAAAAAATTATTTGGAGAATTGGTGATAAAATATGATTATAGCAATGTCATGCACAAAAAATTGGTATTATTATTTAATTATAGATTTGTATTCCTTATTAGAAAATAATAAAAATATTCAAAAAATTTATTTATTATTAGAAACGGATAATATTAAGGATATACCCAATCTTGATAAAATCATTAAAAAATACAATGTTAAATTAGAAATAATAAATTTTAATAATATTTTTGATAAACTAGTAAATAAAGGAAATATTAATAGGGATACTATATATTCTAATTTTTGTTTTGCTAGATTGGCTTTGCCATCATTAGTCAAAGAAGAAAAAATAATTTATATTGATACTGATGCGATAGTTCTTAAAGACATTTCTCATTTATGGAAAATAGATATGACAGATTATTATGTTGCGGGATGTAAAGATTATGGAATTATAAGAGATGGGACATATGAAAGATTAGGTATAAATGGAAAATATGTCAATTCAGGAGTTATTATTTTAAATTTGAAAAAAATTCGCGAAGATAATATCCAAGAAAAATGGTTTGAAGTAATAAATAACAATGAGTTAAAATATCCGGATCAAGATGCATTAAATTTAATTTGCCAAAATCACGAATTATATTTACCAAGTATGTATAATTATACTTGGAATGTAACTAAAGAAATTATGTGTCGAGAATATATTAAAGTAATGCACTATGCAGGTCCGAAAATTCAATGGGTAGTAGATAAATATTACGCAGAACTTTGGTATAGTGTTGAAGAAAAATTTTGGGAGGAATTTGATAATTAAAATGGAATTATGTATAATTATTCCCGCATATAATGCTCATGAAACGATAGATGTAACTTTAAATTCAATAAAAATGCAAAAAATAAATGTGAGCTATGAAGTTGTTATAGTAAATGATTGTTCTGATAGTAATTATCATTCTTTTGTAAAAAAATATAAGAAATTTTTTAATATTCGAGAAATAAAAACTTCAAAAAATCTTGGACCAGGTGGTGCTAGACAATATGGCATAGATAATAGTAATTCGAAATACATCATTTTCATTGATGGCGATGATTACTTTTATCGTAATAATTCTTTAAGCAAAATGTATGAAAAGATAATTCAAGATAAGGCTGATTTAGTAATTGGCGATTTTTTATATGAAAGGGATAATAAAATAATAGTAAAAAAACATAATTTTATTTGGTTACATGGCAAAATATATAAAAGAACATTTTTAAATAAGAATAATATAAGTTTTAATAATACCAGAGCCAATGAAGACAATGGTTTTAATCGGTTGATATTACTTTTAAAACCTAACATATCCTATTTAGATGAAATAGTATACGTTTATCAAGAAAATCCTGAATCTATTACGAGAAAAAATAATCGTTTATATAGATTAATGGGTTTAGAAGGTTATTGTTATAATATGAATTGGGCAATGGATGAAGCTTTAAAAAGAGGGGTAAATACCAAAATAATATTTATGTTAACGCAAAATATTTTAGGATATTTATATTTTTATTATTTAGATTTAGAAGAAAAGTATGATGTAAGTAAAATATTAATTTGGAGTAAAAGTATCAAAAAAAAATACGATAAATATAAGGACTTGTATAAAGAGGTCAAAATTAATTTAATTCAAATAAAAAACGATTTACAAGATGATATTACTAATATAAATGAAAGAATTTCCTTTTTAGAATTTTTAAAAATGATTAAATAATTTTTTAATAAATTAGGTGAGTTATGCTATAATGTAGTAAGTAGGAGTTGGGAAGTTTATGCGACTAAAAAAAATATTTTGGTTAATTATTATTTTAGCAATAATTGGCGCAGGAGCTTATTTTGGTTATAGTATTTATCAAGATAAAAAAGCTTGGAAAGTTGAAATTACAACGGAATATATCAATGTTCGGGATGATCATAATGCATCGAAAAGTGAAAAAGTGGGTAAAGTATATAATGGCGAAAAATATAAAGTTTTGGAAATATATTTAGATGATAGTAAATATGTTTGGTATAAAATAAAAGTTAATAAAGATTTAACTGGTTGGATTTCTTCGAGTCGCAGTTTTCCTTATGTTAATGAAATAAATAATCCCAATGTTAAAGATGAAGAAGTCGAAGAAAATTACGAAATTGATTATCAAAGTCCCGTGGTTAAATTTGAAGATAATGTTTATTTAGTCTATGACATTAATAGTATTAATTACGATCATTTAAAAATTGAAGAAAAAAATAAATATACTATTGAACATAAAGTATATTATGAAGAAAAACCCCAAGATAGTGATATTCCCCAATATTGGATTCAATATATAGTTAAAGATGAAGCAGGAAATACGACCAAAAAGGTGCAAAAAATAGAATTTGATGTCAAGCCCGATCCTAGTGAAGTATTAGATTTTAAAGATTTAGTTCGTTAAAAACTTTTAAGGAGCATTTTATGATGAATGAAAAAGTTTTTTTAAAACAATTGCAGGAACAATTTGAAGACGCTCAATATTCCTATGGAACGACAGGAATTAAAGTAGGCTCTTTAGATGAAGTTAAAATTATTTTAGCTAGTCGAGTATTGATTATAAATCCTTTAAAAGTATATTTTTATTATCAGGATCATTCTGGGAAAACACATAATGTTTTTTTGCCTAATAATAGTAAAACCTTAGAATCAATAAAAAATAGATTACAAAAACATCCCGATTTATTTAAAGGGGATTTAAATAATTCGTTATTTTATGATTATGTTACGCATGAATTTTCTAATTATTTTGATACCAATATTAATTTATCAACTTATAATACAATAATAACTAATAAATTTAAAGAAGCAATGCAGCAAATATATAATTCTTCTAGTGATTTAACGATGATTTGGTTAGCTAAGAATTACGAAAATTTACAAATGTTAACAAAAGAATCGCGAATAATTTTTGATGCATTGCAAAATAAGGCTGATCTAAATAATGTAATTCATTTAAATTTAGATAGTAATTTAAGTACTTATTTTCATGAATTTGGTCATGCTTTACATAATGGTGTTAACTCGGGAAAAGTGCCCGCGGATTATTTGCCTAAATTATATGCTACTATCGAACACATTAAAAATAATAGTGAAGTTATTCAAAAATTTAGTAAAGAGTCATTAGCTACACATGAAAAAGTCACGAAACAAGCGGAAAAAATTTTTACCAAGGAAGAAATGCCTAAAGTTCGAAAAGAATTATTTACCGAAGAATTACAAAAAAGTCTAAATAATATGTTAGCGGGCAAAAATATTGATCCTAATGCTTTCTTAGAAACAATATATCAAGAACAAAAACAAACTAAAACCGATAATATTTATAATAATATAATGAATCAAGAGCAAACAAAAATAGATATTTTAAATGGCTTTTTATCGGATGTTCTAGGAGTTAGTTTTGGCAATTTAAATTTTACGAATGAAAATGGGGAAACGGTGAATTTGGCCTCACAGTTAATTACTAGTCATCCTGCTGATTATTATAAAAGAAGCAATGCGCTTGTTAGTTCTTTTCATGAAATTATGGCATCTTTTACTAGTATAAAATGTTTAGATGCTTTAAATCATACTAATTTAAAAGATGATTTTATTAAATTATTTGGTCAAGAATTTTATGATTATTTAGATAATTTCTTTAAAAAAACCGTTTTAAATTTATTTAATGAACAAAAACATCAATATCCAGCTTTAAGTGAAAAAGAAATTTTAGTTTATAGTCTTTATTTAAATAGCACGGGTAATATATTAAATACGAAAGAAGAACAACTTAAAAATATTACGAAAATTACTTTAAATAGAAATAATATTATTATGGATAAAAATAAATATTTTATTGATGATTTAATAACTAAATTAAAAGAAGTTTTAAAATATTATCCCGTGCGGATAGATTGTTCTTTTATGGATGAAAATGCCCTAAATGAACTGGGATCGGAAATATCTTATTTTATAGAAGATGATAGTAAAATAGAGGTAATAATGCCAGATGGTTTAATTTATAATTTTAAAACCGTGCTTTTGAACGAAAATAATCAAAGTATAAAAAGATAAAAAACAATTATGAATTTTTATCTTTTTTTTGACAAAAATTAATATAAAAATGGCCATTTGTGCAATTATAATAGAAGTGTGACAGTTATTCCAATTTGCCATCAAAATTTCAGGAACCGATAATGTGATAATA
>CANROR010000022.1 GCA_947632275.1 uncultured Bacilli bacterium
GGCGCAAGCTAAAATTACGTTAACTAATGTTTTAAATGGTTTAATTAGAGTGCTTTGGGGTTTGTTTAAAAAGTTAATTATCGCGGGCCGTGTCAACATTTTAATTATGGCTTTAAAAAGTTATGCGGGTGGTTTATTTACTTTGACGGCTTGTTTATGGTATTTTTTACTTTTATATGCCGACTTTTCAGGGGGCATTGATATCGTTTTAGGTTTTTCCCATATGTTTAATATTAATTTAAAAGAAAATTTTGATCGACCATATTTAGCGACCAGTATCAAAGATTTTTGGCATCGGTGGCATATGAGCTTAACTTCCTTTTTAAAAGATTATATTTATATTCCTTTAGGGGGCAATAAAAAGGGAAAATTAAGACAAAAGCTAAATATTATGATTACTTTTTTGGTTTCGGCTTTCTGGCATGGACCTAGTTATCTTTTCTGGGGTCTTTTCCATGGCTTATTCGTGGCTTTCCCGCGCTTTTTGCAAACAAAATGGCCATTTATTAATCGCCTTATCACGATTTTTATAGTTTCGCTTCTCTGGATTTTCTTTATTTATGAAGACCCATTTCAAGCTTTAAAAATGTTAGGAAGTATCTTTACCAACTTTAACTGGTTAGAATATTGGCATAACTTTTTCAACTTTGGGCTTGATTTAGCCAATTATTTAATTTTATTCGGTGCTAGTTTAATGTTATTTATTTACGAATTAAACCAACCCAAGTGGCGGGAAAAAATAATTAAAAGTAAAATCGAAACCAAATTATTAGTAATGAGCTTTTTAGCCTTGGCCATTATTCTTCTGGGTATATATGGCATTGGCTTTGAAGTTAGTGATTTTATTTATAGTAAGTTTTAGGTGATAAGATGCAAAAATTTAAAATTCTCGGAATTATTCTTTTGTTTATAACTTTGCTTTTGGTATTTCAAAGATTAGTTGAACCCAAATATATGAGGTCTTTAGTCGAAGGGGCTATGATTGGCGAATATTATGATGAGGCGAAAAATCATGAAGTAATTTTTTTGGGCGATTGTGAGGTATATGCCAATATTTCGCCGATGGTTTTATATGAAGAGGCGGGCATTACTTCTTATGTCCGGGGGACTAGTCAACAACTTATTTGGCAATCATACTATCTTTTAAAAGAAACTTTAAAATACGAAATTCCCAAGGTTGTCGTTTTTAATGTTAATTCCTTAAGGTATGATAAACCAGTGAGTGAGGCCTATAACCGGTTAACTTTAGATAAGATGAAATGGAGTAAAGAAAAGATTGACGCTATCCAAGCTTCCATGACGCCGGAAGAAAACTTTTTATCTTATGTATTTCCCATTTTACGTTATCACTCTAGGATCACGGAATTAACCGCAGAAGATTGGCAATATTTTACGTCGAAAAGACAAATTACCTATAATGGCTTTTTAATTAATAAAAAGGTTAAAGCCGTAACTACTTTTCCGAGTAAAAGAAAATTAGCCAAGTCCGAATTTAGTGATAATGTTTACCATTATTTAGACTTAATTCGTGAACTTTGCGCAGAAAACAATATTACTTTAGTCTTAATGAAAGCGCCAAGTCTTTATCCTTATTGGTATCAAGAATACGAAGAAAATGTGCTAAATTATGCCCAAAAATATCATTTAGATTATTATAATTTTCAAAAAGTTAGTACGGAAATTGGTCTTGATTATAATACGGATACTTATGATGGCGGTCTCCATTTAAATTTAAATGGGGCTACCAAATTATCCAAGTATATGGCCAATATTTTAAAAACTAATTATGACTTGCAAGATTTGCGATTGGATACTAAAATAAAAGCAATATATGATGAAAAATTAAATAAATATAAGGAGGAAATTAACAAATGAAAAAATTAGGAATAATAATTTTAAGTATTATTTTACTTACGGGTTGTGGTAAAGAGGTAACTAATGAAGTATTTAGTTTAAACTATAACAATTTAAAGATTAATTTAAATGAAGAATTTACGCGCACTAAATTCGGGGATGAATTAGAATATTCGGAAACGGAGAATTGTGCTTTTGAAGGTATAGGTAAAACTTATAAATATGACCATTATGAAATAGCTACTTACACCGAAGATAACCAAGAAAAAATAATGTCAATTTATTTTTTAGATAGCGATATTAAAACGAGTGAAGGTCTTACTATTGGCGATGATATTACCAAAATGGAAGAATTATATGGCCAAGATTATAAATTAGAAAATGATGTTTATATTTATGAAAAAAGTAATACGCAATTAAAAATAATTGCCCAAAATGGGACAATTATTAGTATTGAATATGTTTTAGAAGAAAAATAATTTTATTTACTTAAAAAGATAATTTGAAGTAAAACGGCAAGGCCACTTAAAAAGAAAGAAGTGCCCAGAATAATATAAATAAGCGTAAAACCTTTAGTATCATTTTTCTTTAAAACGCGAGCTGTACCTTTATTTAATTCCGGTTGTTCTTTAACAAATTCACCATTTTCATTATAATAACCAATTATTTGACCATCTTCATTTTTAACTAAACCATTTTCATCTGGTTTTAGACTAGGATTGTATTCTTTATTTTGTTCTTCGGCAATTGCTTCATCTCTTTTTTCATTATCACTAATCGAAACTTTGTCTCGTTTAGCTTCCATTCTTTTTTGAAAATTATGGGCATAAGCATAATCGACATTTTCTAAACCAAAATTCATTTTTTCATTGGTTTTAAAATAAACATTACCTAAATCAGTAAAGGGATCATCGCTTTTTTCAATCACATTTGTATTAATGGGGCTTCTTAGGGCTATTTCTAAAGCCACGGGTTCAATTAATTCCTTTTGTAAGGTTTCATTATAATTAAGACTATATTTTAAATGTTCGACATAGTCATTACCATTTTTATAACCTAATTTAATTTCGCAAAATTTATTACTTAAAGCATCATCGCGAACTTTAAAATTAATAAAACCCTCCAAATTTTGGCCTTGATTATTTCTTAAATCATTAATAATTTTATTTTTAATTGTTACAATATCATTTAACTTTAATTCGGCATAACCGGCATTTAAGATTTTTTCTTTTTCTTCTTGGGAAATATTACTATTACTCAAATACTTTTGCAAAGTAAAAGTATCTTTAATTTGGCCATTTTTAACCATTTCTTTTAAAGTATTTAAAAGATAATCTTCTTTTATTTGGTTCTTTTTTTCTTCTAATAGGGGTAATATCATGGTTTTTTCTTCTTCACTAATTTCTTTTAATTCATTATTTTCTAATTTAAATATTTCATAAGTATCAGTATTTAATTTTACATAATAGGAATTACCATTATTATTAAAATAAAAGTTATCCATTAATTATCACCTACCATTAATTTTATAATACTAAAAGATTTGTTTATTAACAAGCAGAATTATAATTTGGGAAAATAATTTGTCAAAAAATTGTCAAAATATAAACTTTTTAAATTTAGGCCTTGAATATATATATATATATATATAATTATGGGTGAAAGTAGGATTTGCCTATGAAAAGAAAAATAGGAAGCGTAGGATTATTAATAATTATTATAATTGGTGTAATAAGTTTAGTTATGTTCAAAGAAAAAGACCAATTAGAAAGTAGAGAGACTAATTCCAACAAATTGATTAGTATGAATCTTGAACAAGAAGATGGTAGTTATAAAGAAGTAAGCGATACGGCTTGGCCTCAAAATGGTTATGTCTTTAATGCTAAGAAAAGCAAATGTGAACAAGGAAGTACCTTAAATTACATTGAAAAAACTAAAACAATTCAAGTTTCAACTTCTAAAAGAGATAAATGTTATGTTTATTTTGATATAGCAACTCTTGCTAAAGTTTGTGAAGGAAAATCAATAGGATGTATAGCCGAAAATGCTAATATGGATTCAACAATTTATCATCATTTAAATTTGACTGGTAGCGCCGAAGATGATTCTTATCGTTATGCGGGTTCCTTTGAAGAAGTCAATAACTTTGTTTGTTTAGATGGCACCACTTCCGAAGGTTCTTGTGCTAATGAAGATGAGGATCTTTATCGAATTATAGGCTTGTTCAAAAATACATCAGGCCAATATGAAATGAAATTAATAAAATATGACTATGCGACAAATACTCAATTAGGCAAAACAGGGGCTTACTTATCCACATATGGCAATTCTGATTACTATAATGGTAATCCCGAAAATTTAAATAGTATAGGAAAATATTATTGGACTAGCAGTAGTAATAAAGTAAATGAATGGTCAGGAAGTACATTAAGAACTACAAATTTAAATACAACGTATTTAAATTATTTAAAAAATACAAAACATTTAGATACAGATAAATTGATAGCAACGCATTCTTGGAGTTTAAACGGACATAGTGATTATAAAGTAACTCCAAAAGTAATGTATAATAATGAAATGAATAAAGTCTCTAGTAGTCCAAGCAATCCAACTAAAACTAAAACAGTGTCTAATAAAATAGGTTTAATGTATGTATCCGACTATGGTTATGCGGCCAGTCCTAGTAGTACAAATAATTGGTCTAAGAGTTTATATGAATATGAAAATTACATATCAAGCAATTGGATGTACAGGGGCTTATTCGATTGGACTATATCTCGTAATTCGGGAAGTAGCAATGCGGCTTTTGATGTGATTAACATTGGTCGCGTAGTTAACTACACTGTTAATGCTATTGGGGGTGCAATTAGACCAACTTTCTATCTTTCAACATCAACTAAAATTAAAAATGGGGATGGCAGTAAAACAAATCCATATCGGGTAATTGTAGAATAAGAAAGAAAATGTTAATTTTTGTAAAGTGGAATTATAAATAAAAATTTGTGTCTAAAATTGTCAAATATTTTTTTGGATCTTGAATATATATATATATATATATAATTATGGGTGAAAGTAGGATTTAGCCCATGAAAAGAAAAATAATATTAAGTACCATATTAATTTTGATAATTACATTAAGCTTAGTTTTAGTGTATCCCAAAAAGGAAAATCAGATTTTAAAAAATCAAAGTAGTAAAAAGAATAATTTTTTAAGTATTATGATTGAAGAACAAGCCGGAACTGGTAAATATAATAAAACAGATGAGTTTCCTCAAACTGGCTATGTTTTAAATTCTAATTTAAGTAAATGTTTAAATGGTAGTAAAATAAAATATGAAAATGGCAGTATATCCGTAATAGGAACCAAAGCCGATCGTTGTTATGTTTATTTTGATTTTGATGCTTTAGGTAGTTTATGTCGCAATCAAAATATGGCCGAATGTTTCATTAAAAATTATCAGAAAGATGGTTCAATAATTTATCATGATGGTTTACCCGATTATGATGGCATGGCAAATGCAAATCTAGAAGCTAGCGATTTAAGTTATCGTTACAGTGGCGGTAATGATGTAGTTCATAACTATGTTTGCTTTGGAAGTAAATGCTCAATTGATCCGGAAAACCCAGGGTATAAAAATTTATATCGAATAATTGGTTTATTTAAAAATGATAGTGACGAATATGAAATAAAAATAATCAAAGCAGATGCGGCAACCAAAGAAGACCTAGGAGATGAGACATATCCTGGTAGTGCTTACTATGGCAGTGATGGAACACCAAATAAACAATATTATAAAGGAAAGTTAACAAGCTATGGCTATTACTACTGGAATAGTACTGATAATGCGCATTTATTATCTGAAAATAATACAAATGTAAATATGTGGAAAGAAAGTAATTTAAATACCAAAAATCTAAATGGAAAATACTATGGTGCTATAGAAGCCACATATAAAGCAATGATAGTGGAACATGAATGGCAAGTAGGTGGGTATTTAAGTTCTGAAAATGTTAAAGCTACATATGATGTCGAACTAGGAACAGTAAAATTAACTAAAGAAAGTAAAAATTGTTATGACCAAGGCAAACCAAATGAAGTTAGACAATGTGATCAAAACAATGATTTAATATACAAAGCCCATGTCGGATTAATGTATGTTTCAGATTATATGTACGGGACACTATCAGAATACTGGACAACTAAAGGAAAAAATTATAGTCAAGAAGAAATAAAAGATAATAATTGGCTATATTTAGGGTTGAACGAATGGATTCTTCCACGATCTTCGGCATTTGGTGACCGTGCGATTTATGTTGGTTACTTAGGTGATTCTTACTATGACAATTACGTGTATGGTGCCAGTAGTATACGTCCTTGCTTATATCTCTCATCTGATGTGAAAATAACAGGAGGATCTGGCACGGAAACAAACCCGTATCGATTGGAAGTATAAGAGGTTGAAAAAATAATTTGTTAAAAAATACTAAGATCCATTTAAAAATAAATATTGGTAGCAATATCAATATTTTTTTGTTAAGATAATTATATGGATGAATTAAGAAAAATAAATAATATATTAATTAAAGATAGTGAGATAAATACTTTAAAAAAGTATGATATTGATGTTAATCAATGTTCTTCAATTGATGAAGTATTATTTTTAATTGATCAAATAATTGATGATTTGACGGATGAAGAATATGATGAACTTGATTATGTTAGTCGAGAATTGATGGAAAGAAAGTATTATGAAAAAGTTAATAAATAGATGTAGTTGGGTTAATTTAAATAATCCTTTATATGTAAAATATCATGATGAAGAATGGGGTGTACCTAAATATAATGATCACGAACTATTTGAACTATTAATTTTAGAAATGTTTCAAGCAGGGCTTTCTTGGGAAACAGTTTTAAAAAAACGCGACAATTTTCGAAAAGCTTTTGCCAATTTTAATCTTGATAAGATTATAAATTATGATGAACGAAAGATAAAGGAACTTATGAATAATGAAGGGATTATTCGCAATAAGAAAAAAATAATGGCAACCATTAATAATGCCCATGTTTTTCGAAATATCCAAAAAGAATACGGTTCTTTTAGTAATTATATTTGGGCCTTTACCAATAAGAAAATTATTAAAAGCGAACATAAAACTAAAAGTGATTTAAGTGATAAAATAAGTAAAGATTTAAAAGAAAAAGGGATGTGCTTCGTGGGAAGTACCATTATTTATTCTTATCTGCAAGCTATTGGAATAATAAATGATCATGAAGAAAAATGTTTTAAGGGGAAATGATATTTACATATTTTGACATATTATATTTTTAAAAGGAAAAGGTTATTATTAATTGCTATTAATTTATGTTATAATCTAAACTAGAAAGAGGTATAGTATGAATAATGAATTTAATAACAATAATCAAAACAATTTAAATTCTAATAATAATTTTAACCAAAATAATATCAATCAAAATAGCAATGAATTAAATAATAATATTCAAAATAATAATCAAAATTATATGAATGGTGAATATCAAAATAATCCAAATAAGGATACATCAAATATGTCTTTAAAAACAAATACGAGAAGAATACCTAAAAATTATTGGATAGTTTTAGGTTTGCATATTGGAGTAATTATTTTTTTAATTTTATTAATATATTTTCTTAAAGGGAATGCGTCTAGTGTATTTTATATTTTACTAAAGGCTTTGATGTATCTTTCGTTAATTTTTTTACCTATTACATCTACTTTACCGTTTTTAAAAAATATTGAAGATAAAAAAGAAAACTTAAATTATGTAAATTATATGTCAAGTAACAATTCAATTGATGATAAATTATTAGTTGCTTATTTAGGTAAAAATTATGAATCAATAATAAATAAAAAATATTCTATTACGGCTTTTGTTTTTAATTTTATGTATTTATTGTATCGTAAACTATATTTGATAAGTATTGCATTATTTATACTTATTTTATTACTTTCACAATATGAAAGATCTTATTTTGAAATTCTTTATAGTATATTAGTTATTTTGCTTGGACTTTTCTTTAATAAAATATTTATTAAAATTGCTAAATGGAAAGTTAATAAAATTAAATTAAAAAATCCTAATTTGAGCGAAAACGAATTAATTAAATTATGTGAAAAAAAGGGAGGAACAAGTATATTAGGCATAATAATTCTTTATATAATTATTGCAATTATTGGAATAGGTTCTTTTATTGTAGATAATAAAAATGTTTTTGTAGATACTAGTAATAAAATATATTTTCATGAAATGAGTTTAAATTATGTAGTTCCCAAAGGTTATATTAAAAGTGGGGTTGATAATCAATTTTCAGAATATGTAACATCATATACCTATTATAAAAATAATAATACTTGTGATATTGGAATTATAATTTCTAGTACAAATAATAATAATTTAAATATTCCAAATGATAGAACAGTAAAAAATATTAATGGTGTTGATTGGATTGTTTTCACCGGTAAAAATTTAGAAGGTTTTGATAATTTAAGTTATTATGAAACCCAAAAAGAAGATTATTTATTTAGTATAATTGTTGGTGAAAATGATAATGCTAGTTGTGAAAATATGGCAGATAGATTAATAAATAGTTTAGAAATAAATAATATGAAAGATAAAAACGAATAATTATGGCCGGATTTTTTCATTTATTAATATTTATTATATTAGTTATTTTAGCAATAATAAAACCTAGTTTGATTTTAAATATATCGACTCAAGGACCTTCCATAATTGTTTTTTTAATTATTGGGCTAATTTCTACTTTTTTATGCTATATTTCTTTTTCAATTTCTCCTAGTAATAAGAAAAAATTAAAAAAAGTAAGAAATATTAATAAAAATAAAATTATAAATTATTATCGTGATATTCCTTGTGATAATGATTTATTTAAATTATATTGGTTTATGTATCAGTATAATTTTAATAGCAATAAGTGTTCTTTGTTTGGTGCATATATTTTAAATTTGATTAATATGGGCAAAGCAAAATTAGTTAATAATGATACAATTGAAATTGATTTTGATAATATAAATAGCGATAATGAAATAGAAATTGATTTAATTACTATGCTTTATGAGGCTTGTCCCAATAAAATAAATTTAAATAAAAATGATCTGAAAAAATATATATTAAAAAATAGTGCTAAAATAAAAAAATGGGAAAATAAACTTTACGATTTTTATACTAATAAATATAAACATAAAAAATTGATTTATTATCAAAAAAATAAATTAGTAATTTCTGAAGAATTAAATTTAGAAGCAATTAAAATTTTAGAATTTAAAAAATTTTTAATAGATTTTGCCAATATAAGAGATAAAGCACCTATTGAAGTCGAATTATATAATGAATACATTATTTTTGGCTTTGCTTTAGGATTAACTGATACTATTAATGAAAATTTAAAAAATTTTATAGTTAATAATGAAGACATGAAAAATATATTAGCAAATAATTTTTTTGATATTTCTTTAATAAAAGAAATAGTGTCTTCACTAATTTTGGCAATTATATTTGGATATATTTTAACATTTATGGATTATATTTTTGTGGTATTTTTACAAGAAATACTAACAAAAATAATTTTGTTTAAATAAGTATTATATAATATTTTATTGAGTCTTACATTTATTGTGTTTTAAAACATCATAGCAAAATGATGTTTTTTTTATCTTTTTTTGTTATACTTAAATGGAGATAGAAAGTGAGTATTAAAATGAGTGAAGAGTTAATTAATGTTGTTAGTCAAAAATTAAATTTAAAAAATTATCAGGTTAAAAATGTCATAGATATGCTTGGGGAAGGAGCAACTATTCCTTTTATGGCCAGATACCGAAAAGAAGCGACAGGTTCTTTAAATGAAGATGAGTTAAGAAGTATTGAAACGGAATATAATTATACGGTTAATTTAGCCAAAAGAAAAGAAGATGTTATTCGGTTAATCGCAGAAAAAGGAATGTTGACCGATGAATTAAAATGTGAAATTGAAAAATGTGAAAAACTAAGTGAAGTCGAAGATATATATTTACCATTTAAAGAAAAAAGAAAAACAAAAGGTACGGAAGCTATTAAACTTGGGTTAGAACCTTTAGCCAAATTAATTATGAGTTTTCCGATGAAAACCAAAGAAGGACTTGCCCAACCATATTTAAATGATAAAGTTAAAACCATAGATGAGGCCATAATTAATGCCGGTTATATTATTGCCGATTGGATAAGTGATAATCCTAAGTATCGGAAATGGTGTCGGAAGTTTTACTTTCAAAATGGTTATGTTAAAGGTAAAGTTAAAAAAGATGCCAAAGATGAAAATAAAGTTTATGAAATCTATTATGATTTTGAACAAAAAATATCTTGGGTTAAACCCCATCAAGTTTTAGCTTTAAATCGGGCCGATAAAGAAAAAGTTATAACTTATAGTTTGACTGTTGATAATACGAAAATTATTGCTTATTTAGAAAAAGAAGTTTTAAAAGGTCATGAATTTCCTTTAAAAGGAGAAGTTAAAGGTTTTATTTTAGATGCTTGGAAAAGACTAATGGAACCGTCACTTGAAAGAGATATAAAAGCCGAACTTTATGATAATGCTTCCAATTTTGGCATTAAAGAATTTGGCAGTAATTTAGAAAATTTACTTTTAACGCCCCCGATTAAAGAAAGAGTAGTCATGGGCTTTGACCCAGCTTTCCGGACTGGTTGTAAACTGGCCGTTTTAGCTCCTAATGGTTCGGTTTTAACGATTGGCGTAATTTACCCGCATGAACCAAAAAAAGAAGTGGAAAATGCCGAAAAAATAATGCTTGATTTAATTAAAAAATATGATGTAAAAATTATTGCGATTGGTAATGGTACCGCTTCCCGAGAAAGTGAAGCTTTTGTTTCTAATTTAATTAAAAAATATAAATTAGATGTGAAATTTGTAATTGTAAGTGAAGCCGGGGCTTCAGTATATTCAGCATCTCCTTTAGCAAAACGCGAATTCCCGGATTATTCGGTGGAACAAAGAAGTGCCGTTAGTATTGGTAGACGTCTTCAAGATGCTTTGTCGGAACTAGTCAAAATCGATCCCAAAAGTATTGGCGTCGGGCTTTATCAACATGATTTAAAACCGAAAGAACTGGATGAAGAGTTAAGTTTTGTCGTTAGTAAAATTGTCAATAAAGTGGGGGTTAATTTAAATAATGCGAGTGAAGCTATCTTAAATTATGTGTCCGGTTTAAATAAAAAGTTAATAACCAAGATTATGAATTATAAAAAGACCAAAGGTAATTTTACTTCGCGTGAAGATTTAAAAAAGGCTTTAGGAACGGATACTTTAGCTTTTGAACAAGCCGCTGGTTTCTTACGCATTTTAAATGGTTCTAATCCTTTAGATAAAACGAATATTCACCCCGAAGATTATGCTTTGGTTGAACAAATAGCTAGGGACTATAATTTAGATTTGAAAATGGTGGGAACGGATGCCATGAAGCAAAAATTAGAATCTTTAAATAACCAAGAACTAATGAATAAATATAATGTTTCGCAAGAAAAAATTGAATTAATTAAAACTAATTTATGTCAAGGCATTATTGACCCTCGGGATGAAGTTAAACAAATGACTTTACGAAGTGACATTTTAACGATTGATGATTTAAAAATCGGCGAGGCTTTAGAAGGAACTGTTCGTAATGTTACCGCTTTTGGAGCATTCATTGATATTGGTTTACATGATGATGCTTTAATTCATATTTCCAAAATGAGTAAAGATTTTGTGAAACACCCAAGTGAAATATTAAAAGTTGGCGATATTATTACGGTTTATGTCGATGCGATTGATAAAGAAAAAGGTCGGGTTAATTTAACTTTAATTGGAGAATAACATGAATAAAAAAATATTAAAAGGAATAATCTATAGCATTTTTGGTATTTTAATAATTGTAGTGTTAGTTTTACTATATTTAAAATCGAAAGAACCAACTGATGAAAATAAACTTTATCAAGTAAATTTTAATCAAACCATTTTAAAATGGGAAAAATATGATTATGCTTTAGGTCAAAAAATGCTAGTTGGGGTGGAGAAAAGCTTAGATAATGGTAAAACTTTTACGAAAGTAACTAAAGAACCTTTAGCTGTCAGTTTCGAAGCCCAATTTAGTTTTTTAAATGAAAATTTAGGTTTTGTTTTAGCCACCAAAAGTTTAAGTAAAACTAATGATTATTTAGGTTTTTATGTAACGCAAGATGGAGGAAAGACCTTTCAAAATAGCATCATCAATTATCAAAACGAAAATATTGAATATCTTAATGTGGAAATGTTACCATATCAAATTAATGCTAAATTAAAAATGGAAGCTTCGATTTATCTGAATAAAAACGAAACCGAAACTTTAAAATTTGTTAGTGAAGATAATGGTTTAACTTGGAATTTAGAAAGTTAGGTAAATTATGAAAAAGTATTTTTTATCAACCCTTTTATTTTTAACTCTTTTAGGACTTACTTATTTTTTCGTTTTTCGCGATTGTGATTTTAATTTGCTTATTTCGTCAATTAAAAGTGTTAATCCTGTCTTTTTACTATTAGCTTTAAGTATGACGGCTTGTTATGTTTTGTTAGGAAGTTTATTTTTAAAACGAATTTTAACTTATTTTAAGCAAAAGAAATCTTTTTTTAATTGCCTCGGTTATAGTTTCACCGAAATATATTTCTCGGCGATAACGCCTAGTTATGTCGGTGGCCAACCGGTTCAAATGTATGAAATGAAAAAAGATGATGTGCCTTATGAAGTTAGTAGTGTTATCGTTTTATTTTCTTCGATGCTTAATCGGATTGCTTTAGCTTTTTTAGCTTCTATTTTTCTGTTAGGTTTTAGTAATACGTTATTTAGTTTAAATCCCGTTTATAATACGGTGGTCTTAATTGGTTTTCTGACGACTTTACTCGTTATCATGCTATTTATTGGCGTTATTTATTCGAAAAGAATTGCCCAATTTATTTTAAAAGTAAGTACTTATTTAATTAATAAATTTAAATTTATCAAAAATAAAGAAGCCAAAATTACGAAATTAACTAAGGCAATTAGTGAATATCAAAAGTGTGCTTTAATCACCCGCAAAAATCCGCGGCTTTTAATTGAATGTTTTGGAATCATGTTACTGCAAAGAATTGCCTTACTTTTAATTAGTTATTTTGTTTATTTAGCTTTTGGCTTTAGTAAGTATTCCTTATGGGTAGTTTTAGCTTTTCAAATATGCGTAACTTTAGGTAGTGATTTAATGCCGACACCCGGGGGAGTCATGGTTAATGAAAGCCTTCTTTTAACTGTCAATAATTTACTATATGGGGAAAGTCTAGCCCTATCGGGGATGCTCATGGTAAGAACTTTAAATTTTTATCTTTTAGTTATTATCAGTGGTCTTTGGTATTTAGGCTTTCATTTTCGGAAAAATAAAAAGAAAAAGGCCGAGTGACTTTAAAAAAATAATCACTTATGATAGAATATCATTGGTGATTTTTTATGTTGCAAATTAAAAATTTAACAGTTAAAGTTAACGAAAAAGTAATTTTAGATAACTTATCACTTGATATAAAAGAAGGCGAAATTCATGCATTGATGGGCCAAAATGGGACAGGTAAGTCAACTTTATGTCGCGTTTTAATGCATGATCCCGAATACGAAATAGTAAGTGGCGAAATTTTATACAATGGTCAGGACTTAGTAAAACTTAATACGACGGAAATTGCCCGGGCCAAAGTGTTTATGTTAAGTCAAAATCCGATTGCCATTGAAGGGGTTACGAATGCCGAAATGTTACGGACTGCTTTGTCGGAAGTAAGTGATGAGCCAATCAATATCTTTAAATTTAATCAAAAGTTGGAAGAAATTTGTACTTCTTTAGAATTACCTATTGAATTTATTCATCGCGAAATAAATGTCGGCATGAGTGGAGGCGAACGCAAGAAAAATGAACTTTTACATATGTGGATGTTAGAACCTCAAGTTCTTTTACTTGATGAAATAGATTCGGGTCTTGATGTTGATGCTTTAAAAATCGTGGCCACTTCGATAAATAAATATTATGAAAAATTTAAACCAACGATTCTTATTATTACGCATCATAATAAATTATTAGAATATATTAAGCCGAAATATGTACATGTAATTAAGTCCGGGAAAATTGTAGCTTCGGGCGACAGTTCTTTAGCGAAAAAAATTGAAAATGAAGGTTTTAAGGCTTTTAATATAAATGGGCTTGGAAATAATGAATAAAATAGTAGTAGATAAAGAAATTATAACAGTTAAAGATGCAGAAACATATTTAGATATTCGGCTTGAGAAAGTAACGATTAATTGTTTAGGAAAAAATTTATTAATTATTAATGCTAAAGAAAATTTAAATTTAAATATCTTTTTAACTGACAATAGTTTTGTAGAGATTTTAGTTTATAATAAAGCCAAAATGGGCGATAATAAAATTCAAATAACGCAAGAAAATAATACGACCATTAATTATTATGAAGCTTTTAGTAGTAAAGGCGATACGAAGGTTAGTTTAAAAAATATTGTAAATGGTGATAATAATAAAAGTAATATTAAATTTCGGTGTTTAAGTAATAAATATAATGTTCAACTTAATATTTGCGCAGAAGCTTTAAAACATACCAAAAATAATGATATTACCGAAGATATTAAAGGAATAAATAATGGGGGCAATATTGTGGTTGAACCCATTATGGAAATAAATACGCATGATATTTTAGCTAATCATTTTGTAACAATTGGCAGTATTAATAAAGATTATTTGTTCTATTTAGAAAGCAAAGGAATTAAAGAAAGTACGGCAAAAAAAATTATTTGTGATGGCTTTTTAAAAAGTATATTTTCTAAATATCAAGATATTTTGTTTGGGGGTGAAGATAATGAATAGAGAAGATTTTCCAATGTTAAATGAAGATATTATTTATTTTGATAATGGGGCGACAACTTTTAAACCGCAAGCGGTAATTGATAAAATAAAAGAATATTACGAAACTTATTCGGCTAATGCTCATCGGGGGGATTATGATATTTCTTTTAAGGTTGATTTAGAATATGAAAATGCGCGGGAAAAAGTGGTTAATTTTATTAATGCTAAAGATAAAGAAGAAGTTATTTTTACTAGCGGCACAACGGAAGCCCTTAATATGATTGCCAGTGGCTTTTTTGCCCCAATCCTAGAGGCCGGCGATGAGATTTTAATTACGACTAGTGAACACGCTTCTAATGTTTTACCATGGTTTAGACTTGCCCAAAAGTTAGGTTGTAAAATTAATTATATTCCTTTAGATGATAACTATCATGTGACAATTAATAATGTCAAAAAGGTATTAACACCTAATACCAAAGTTATTGCTATCGCCGGCGTTACAAACGTAATTGGGGATGTAAGACCTATTAAAGAAATTACGCGGTTGGCTCATGAAAACAATACTTTTGTGGTGTTAGATGGGGCGCAAAGCGTTCCCCACATGAAAACTGATGTGCAAGAGCTAGATATCGACTTTTTAGCTTTCTCGGCCCATAAAATGTGTGGACCAACCGGAGTTGGCGTTTTATATGGTAAAAAAGAATTATTAGAAAATTTAGAACCGATTAATTTAGGTGGGGGCATGAATGAATCTTTTGATAACGAAAATGCCGTCTTTTTAAAAGATTTACCAACGCGCTTGGAAGCGGGAACACCGAATATCGCCGGGGTAATTGGCTTTGGAGAAGCCATTGATTATTTAGAACATATTGGCATGGATAAAATTCATGAACGAGAACTCCAATTAAGAGATTATTTGGTGGAAAAATTAATTAAAATTCCCCATATCGATCTTTTAAATATTGAAGCTGATAGTGGGATTGTCTCTTTTAATGTTGAAGGAATTTTTGCTCAAGATGTAGCTTATTATTTAAATAAATATAACATTTGTGTTCGCGCAGGTAATCATTGTGCGAAACTAGTAAAAAATGCGACGGGCGTTACAAATAGTATTCGCGTTAGTTTATATTTTTATAATACGGAAAATGAAATTGATAGTTTAGTCGAACTATTAAAAGATAAAACTAAAATTGAAGAAGAAATGATCTAAAATTAAAAGATATGTCTAGTTATGGCGAAATGCTTGCAAATGCAGGCATTTTTTCTATAATAGAATACTTGTTATCGGTTAGTAGTGCCTACCAAAATTTATCTGAGTAATTTTCCGAGGGGGTTTTATGCTCAACAGGTTATGAATGAAAGGGTAGGTGTTGGTTATGAATAAAGAAGCAATTCTTTTTATTATAATAATTATGCTCATCTTGGTTATTCTCAAATTAATATAGCATGAAAAAAGACACTAGCCATAAAGGCGTAGTGTCTACAACAATGTAGGCATTACCTAACCGGTAACACTACATATAGTATAACTAAAATTAAAACAAAATTCAATGTCAAATTTGCAATTAGGGCTTGTGTAGGTTTGTCAAACAAAAGTGACAGAGTCACGACAAACCAACTATAGATTATTTTAACTTGTTAAAATAATCACG